>SHLN01000090.1 GCA_004283105.1 Acidimicrobiia bacterium | reverse complement strand
GGCCGAGTACCGGGTCGACATGGGAGTGTGGATCGTCGGTGGCGACGGCTGGGCCTACGACATCGGCTTCGGCGGGCTCGACCATGTGCTCGCACTCGGTCGCAACGTCAACATCCTCGTCCTGGATACCGAGGTGTACTCGAATACCGGTGGCCAGGCCTCGAAGTCGACCCCGCGGGCGGCTGTGGCCAAGTTCGCGGCCGGCGGCAAGGCAACGGGCAAGAAGGACCTCGGCATGATTGCCCAGGGCTACGGAAATGTCTACGTGGCGCAGATCGCCATGGGGGCGAACATGAACCAGGTGGTCAAGGCGTTCTCAGAGGCGGAGGCCCATCCCGGCACGTCGCTCATCATTGCCTACAGCCCGTGCATCGCGCACGGCATCGACATGGGAACGATGATGTCGCACCAGAAGAAGGCCGCCGAGAGCGGATACTGGCCGCTCTACCGGTACGACCCCGCCGCCGACGCGGCCGGCAAACCCGGGTTGCGGCTCGACAGCCGGGAGCCGACCATCCCGTTCAAGGAGTTCGCCGCCGAGGAGGGGAGGTTCGCCATGCTGGCGAGAGCCAATCCCGAGCACGCCGATGAGCTCGCCCAACAAGCACAGGACGACATCGACAACAGGTGGCAGCTCTACAAGCAGATGGTGGATGTGCATCGAACGGCGATCTTTGAGGATCTGGAGGAGGGCGAATGAATCTGACAACCAACTACCTCGGGCTGGAACTCGCCAACCCGATCGTCCCGTCGTCGTCTCCGCTCACGCGGGACATCGAGTCTCTCCAGCAGTTGGAGGCGGCCGGGGCAGCCGCAGTGGTTCTGCCCTCGCTCTTCGAGGAGCAGATCGAGCACGAGGCGATGGCCGTCCACTCCGCCCTCGATTACGGATCGGAGATTTCGGCCGAATCCATCGGGGGGTACTTCCCCGAGATGGACGACTACAACACCGGGGCAGGCGACTACCTCGACAAGCTCCGAACGGCCAAAGAGACGCTGACCATTCCCGTCATCGCCAGTCTGAACGGTGATTCGGCGGGCGGGTGGACGCTCTATGCCCGGATCATCGAGGATGCCGGAGCCGACGCGCTCGAGTTGAACATCTACCTCATTGCCGCCGACATGAACAAGGCCGGACCGGAGGTGGCCGACGAGTACCTCCGTCTGGTGGAGCGGGTGCGCGAAGCGGTAACCATCCCGCTGTCCGTCAAAGTCGGCCCGTTCTTCACGTCCATGGCCCACATGGCCGGGCGCCTCGTTGAGGCCGGTGCGGACGGGCTCGTGTTGTTCAATCGCTTCTACCAGCCAGACATCGACCTCGACACCCTGACGGTCGGTCCCAACCTGGTGCTGTCGAGCTCACAGGAACTGCGGCTGGTGTTGCGTTGGATGGCCATTCTCCACGGCCGGGTCAACGCATCACTCGCAGCCACCACGGGGGTTCACACCTCCGAAGACGTGCTGAAACTCGTGCTGGCCGGCGCGGATGTGACGATGATGGCCTCGGCGCTGCTCAAGCACGGGCCCGATCACGTCACCACCGTGCTCGACGGGGTTACCCGTTGGCTGGAGGAGCGCGACTACCTGTCGCTCGACCAGGCGCGGGGGAGCCTGAGCCAGGCGTCGAGCCCGAACCCGGCCGCCTTCGAGCGCAGCAACTACATGCACGCTCTCACCGAGTATTCGTCCAAGCGGTAGGGCGCCGGCCGACATGGCCGGTAGTGGCGCGACCGGCGAGGGCGATATCCGGCCCCGGCGCTCCTGATCGACCGTGTGGTGTGGCTAGCCCGGCTCCGACGCGAGGTCACCATCATCCGCAGGTGCGGCATGCCCGACGCGCGAGACCCGGTCCCGGCCCCGTGCCTTGCTGAGAAACAGTCCCCGGTCGGCGGCGAGCAGCAGTGCCTTCTTGTCGGCGGCATCGTGGGGGAAAGTGGCGACACCAAATGACGCCGACGCACGGACGTCCAGCCCCTCATCGGCCAGGAACGAGTTGGTGCGAATAGCGTCCTTCATCCGCTCGGTCTTGGCGAGCGCCTGGGCCGAATCCTGATCCGGCAGGATGACCACGTACTCGTCGCCGCCGTAGCGGACCAGGCGGTCGGTCTCGTCCAGTTCGCCGTGCACGACCTCGGCCACCTCACGCAGCACGCGGGCTCCGAGCAAATGGCCGTGCTCATCGACTACCTGCTTGAACTCATCCATGTCGAAGAACACCAATGACAGGGTGGTGTCGGCTGCCTGCTCGGGCGCGAGTCGCTCGTCGAGATACTCGTGCAGGAACCGGGTGTTATGGAACCCGGAGACATCATCGGTGATGCTGGCGGTTCGGAGACGGCCGTTTGCCTCTTCGAGGCGCGTGCGGTGCGTTGCCTGTTCGGTGATATGGCGGCGCAACTCCAGCTGCGCCATGACCTGGCGGGCAAGGGCACTCAATCCCCGGGCTTGTTCGTCGGTGAACTCGCGGTCCTCGCTGTCGAGCACGCACAGGGTGCCGAGCACCTCGCCGTCGGGGGTCACCAACGGTGCTCCGGCGTAGAACCGCACCTGTTCGGAGGTGACGAGCGGGTTGTCGGAGAATCGCTCATCGTCGCGGGCATCGGGCACCACCAGCACCTCCTCGCTGAGGATGGCGTGAGCGCAGAATGCCAGATCCCGATGGTTCTCGGTCACCTCGGTGCCCACGGTGGATTTGAACCACTGGCGGTCGTCGGCGATGAGGCTGACCGCCGCGATGGGAGCACCGCAGACCTCGGCCGCCAACTGGGTGATGTCGTCATAGGCGGCTTCGGGCAGCGTGTCCAGGATGTCGTAGGCCGCCAACGCGGCCAGACGAGCGGACTCAGATGAGGGGAGGGGGGCTTTCATGCGACGGGGTTAGTTCCGAGGAGGGGTGCACTCAACTTAGCCGACGTCGGAACCTGCGAGTACGCACTGCTACTGCTCGGCCGAGCGCCAGGCCTCGCGCCACTTGAGCTTGCCTCCCTGGCCGAGCACGGCGCCGCGGTAGAAGCGCTCGCCGACGCGGATGACGGCGTAGATCATCGCCATGGCAATCGCGAGCGAGAGAAGCACTTCCCACAGCGCCGCGTCGCCGTTCACCATGCGCAATTGCATGCTGACCGGAGCGAAGGGGGGTAGGAACGAGAGGATGCGGACGACGAGATTCGGCTCTTCGACGCCGCTGAAGCTCACTATGTATCCAATGGTCAGCAGGATTGTGAAGGGGAGAGCGGCGTTGCCGGCTTCCTCCTGCCGGGAAGCGAGCGCCCCGGCGGCGGCGAACATGACACCGTAGATCCCGAATCCCACGATGTACCAGAGGAGTGCTGCGAAGAAGGCGGTGGGAGCAGCGTCGGGGATCGACACCGCGTCGCCGCCTATGGCACTGGCACCGAAGGCGATGAGCCCGATGGCGACGACCTGTCCGACTCCCAGGAGGCCAATTCCAATGACTTTGCCGGCCAGCAGGTGACGGGGTTGGACGGCACCGAGCACGACTTCGACAACCCGGTTGGACTTTTCCTCGATCACTCCGAGCACGACCCACTGGCCGTAGGTGAGGATGGTCACGTACAACAGGATGACGCCGACAAAGGCGAGGGTGGCGTCCTCGGGATCGATCCCCTCCTTCAGGGCGGTGACGGGCACGTCCGCTTGTAGGAGCGGGGCAAGGTCTGCCACCGAGATGCCTTGCTCCCCGAGTTGGGATATCGCCTGGTCGAATCCGAGCACGCCGGCGAGCAAGGTGACCGAGCCGCCCGGTTCGCCGCTCGCGATCACGAGCTCGGGGCCGGCGACGACGCCGACGTCTGCGTCGCCTGCCTCGACCGCAGCGCGAACGGTGGCGTCGTCGATTGCGACCGACAGCTCGAGGAGAGGATCGCCTCCGCTGGAGGCCTCGAAGCGTTCTACGACGGCGTCTGAGAGGTCACCGGAGGAAACCACCACGAGGGTGCCGGGACCGTCGTCCTCGACGATGGCCGGTATCACGACGGCGGCAACCACGAGCAGCAGGATGAAGGCGGTCGAGAAGATGAAGGCCTTCGACCTGGCTCGTTCGACGAGCTCACGGACGGCAACCAGGCCGACGGTGGTCCACCACTTCATTGCTGGACCGCCTCGCGGAACACCTCGGACAGGCTGGGCGGCTCAAAGCTGAATTGGGTCACTTCGCCGGCTGCGACCGCCCGGCGGGCG
Source organism: Acidimicrobiia bacterium (assembly GCA_004283105.1). Taxonomy (GTDB): domain Bacteria; phylum Actinomycetota; class Acidimicrobiia; order Spongiisociales; family SHLN01; genus SHLN01. The sequence goes on along the minus strand of SHLN01000090.1, from coordinate 5,332 downwards.
AGATCCTCGAGATCGGCCTCGTCTGAGGCTGTGAGCCGAAGGCGAGACTCCGATCGCTCGACCTGTTCCACGCCGGGGAGGTCATCGGCCCAGCTCGTATCACCGGACCGCAGCTCGACTTCGAGATATCGGTGCGAAGAGGCGGTGCGGAGCGCACGGACGGCACCCTCGAGGACGATGGCGCCCTGGTGGATAATCACTACCTGTTCGCACAGATCTTCGACGAGATCGAGCTGGTGGCTCGAGAACATGACGGCGACGCCCTCCTCGGCCAGCGAGCGCAGGAGATCCGCCATGGTCTCGACTCCGAGGGGGTCGAGACCCGAGAACGGTTCGTCGAGGACGAGCAGCTCAGGGGCGTGTACGAGGGCGGCGGCGAGCTGAATCCGCTGCTGGTTGCCGTGTGACAGCTCCTCGAGCCGGGACCCGGCCCGGTCGGTCAACCCGAGCACGGCCAGCCAGCGATCGGTCGCCTCTGCTGCCGCGCTGCTGCTCATGCCATGAAGCCGGCCGAAATAGACCAGTTGGTCCTGAACCTTCATGCGGGGATAGAGCCCGCGCTGTTCTGGCATGTAGCCGAACCGGAGCCGCTCCTCGGGGCCGATCTCGGCTCCGTTCCAGGTGACGGATCCGGAGTCGGGCACGACGAGGCCAAAGACCGAGCGCATGGCGGTGGTCTTCCCGGCTCCGTTCGGCCCGAGAAAGCCGAGCAACTGGCCGCGTTCGAGGTCAAATGTACAGCCTGCGAGGGCGGCGACGGGACCGTAGCGTTTGTGGAGATCGTTCAGGCGGAGCACTCGGCAAACGCTAATGCAGGTCGCCGCTCTTCCTGGATGAGTCAGCAGCCGGCTGAGACGCAGATGTCGAGGGCCGTCCACTCCCTCCCGTCCTGTGGGACGAGCTTGAGGTGAAGGGTGCTGCCGGTCTTGTAGTAGGCGCCCCCATCCGAGCCAAGCAGAGCGTTCAGGCTCCCGACCGGCTCGAGCCGATTGCGCTCATCGATCCACCAGTCCCGGTAGATCGCCGGTGTCCCGCCGACCCCGGCGACGGCGACGTGGAGCCATTCACCGTCGGCTACCTCATAGGTTCGGACCTGGAAGTGCGGGGTCCAGGAGCCGGTGGCGTCGATCGTGTAGCTGCGACCGTTCAGCACGCTGGTGCGGAAGTGATCGTTGTGGCCATCGTCGGGTCGACCGATCACCGTGTGACTGATGCCATCGTCCCTGATGACCACGATCGGACCGAGGGCCGTGTTCGTGTCCGACCGATCATCGACGAGCAGCGCGCTGAACTCCTTCTCGCACACCCGGGCGTTCCAATCTGCGCGGTAGGCACAGGACCCGTCATAGAGGAACGGGTTGTTGACGGTGACGGCGGCCCCGGCCAATCCCGTTACCGACCCATCGAGGTCCTGAAACACCGCGCTGCGGTAGCCGTCCTCGCCCGAGTCCGGGTCGGTCGGAGTCGCCCTGGTCTCCAGATAGACATGCTTGCTGGTGGGGTGGAACGTCAGTCCCGAGGCATAGTTGTCGGTGTCGAGGCTGAAATCGGTGTAGTCGAGCACGCTCAGGGCGGCCGAGCCGCGCAGGTGGTTGTTGGAGAACGCCACGAAGTGCGAATCGCGCACCCCGACCTGTCCGTCGTAGAAATCGAACCCGCTGATGGTCGTATTGGCCGCCCACGGCTGGGGGAGACTGCGACCATTCGGGCCGGTTTCCTCCCAGGACTCCGGATCGCCGAGATTGGCGGTCTCACCGACGAGAAGGGAGTCTCGCAGTTCGCTGGCATCGGATGCAAAGGTGAGGCCGGTCGCATTGTCGGCGAACACGGCTCCGCTCACGACATGGTTCTCACCCCGCAGCCACGCCCCACCGTTCCGGTTCTTGTAGGCGGTGAAGCCGGTGAAGTGGGCGGTCACCGGAGCAGAGTCGGGATCACCCGGTACCGAGCGGGGGTCGTAGTAGGAGGTCTCGGTGTCACCATTGGGAAGCGGCCCACGGTCGACGTGGAGCCCGTCGGCCCCGTTCGAGTGGCTCGTGTTCCCGTCGAACCGCCGCAGCGGCGTCCGGCGCGGCCAGATGGCGGGGGTGGCGGATTGACCGGTCGGGTGCTCGGGAAGGGCTATCCAGAAGCCGACCCCGCGCGACCCGGCCGCCACGTTGTTCGTGAACGTGTTGTCGGGATTCGAAATCCAGAACGTGCCCGGGCCGGGATACCCGACGTCGGAGCCGAGTAATGCATCTGCCCCCTCCGGTCGCCTCGTCACAAGACCGAGGTTGTGATCGAAGACGTTGAACCGCTCGGCCCCATCCTCGAGGAAGTAGCAGTGACCGAACGTGTCGAACCCGACGTTGTCCTCGACGAGGACGTGATTGGTGCCGTGGATGGTGACGCAGCGGTTGAAGCTGTGGTGGATGGCGGCGCCCCGGATGTAGCTGCCCGTCCCGTTGCCGGCCAGGTGCCAGTGCATCGGGTAGCGGGCGAGCTCACCGGCCTGGCCCATGTGGAAGAGCTCGACGTGTGCGATGCGGGTGGTGCTCCCCGGCATGGCCATCATGTGGCCACCAAATCCGTCGTTGGCGCCCTGGATGACGATCGTTCGGGTCAGATGGGCGACTTCCGCCCGCTCGTCTACCCGGCGCCCGCCGGGCCACATGAGCTCACCCCAGTGAGGATGGGCGAGTGGCTCGGCGAATCGAACTGTCGTGCCATTCACCGAGGTGATCGTGCGCTCTTCGGCTTGCTCGAAGTCGAAGTCGGTCGAGGCAATGACGATACGCTCGCCGGGACGCCACTCGACAGGCTGCTGGAGGGTGATCGAGGTCGCCCCCTCTGCGGCCGTGGCGGCCAGCGACGTCCAGGTCACATCCTCGCGACCGTGCAGGTCCACCATCCCTCCCATGACGCCGAAGACGCGCGCTCCCATTCCCATCGTGTCCGTACCCTCGGCGCCGGTCAGGGTGATCGTTGCCTTCTGTTCGAACGGTTCTCCCGCCGTACCGATCTGGAGATAGCCGGTGACGAGCAGCCACCCGGTCGTCAGATCGATGTTCTGTCGATCGAACACGAGCGTGCCGTCGACCCGTAGACCGCCGAGCGGCGGGGGAGAGGCATCCAACCGAACGGCTTTGCCGGCCGGGATGGTCACGACCTGGCCGGCCGTCGGGACCTGCCCGCCCCACGTGGCCGGGTCCGACCAGAGCAAGGCGCCGGCGTGTTCGGAGGGAGGGGCCGCCAGGCCGAGTCGCCCGGCGACGGGGCGGAAGTGGCTCTCGCCGAAGCGAACCTGCCGGTCGGCGAGGGCCGTGCTGTTCTCATTCGAGAGGTAGAACCGTGACTCGGAAGGCCGGAAGATGCCGACGGTTTCGTCCCCGTCGCGGTCCCAGTCGCCGACCACGATCCGATCCGAGGCAACCCCGTAGAAGAACTCGCTGTCGGCGATCCCGGTGCTGTTCTCCTGGCGGAGGTAGGCGAAGCCATCGGACTCCCGGTAGAGGCCGATCGTGCTAACGCCGTCACCGTCGAAGTCACCGGCAAAGGGGCGGTCGCCCGGCACCCCGAAGTAGAAGTCGTAGTCGGCCACACCGGTTCCGAGCTCATTGCGTACGAACACCCGGCCACTCCGAAAGATGGCAAGGGTGTCGCAGCCGTCCCCATTCCAGTCTCCGGCAAGGGGGCGGTCGCCGGAGACTCCGTAGTAGAACTCGATGTCGGCCACGCCCTGGTCGTTCGAGTTGCGGAGGTAGACGAACCCGTTGGTCGGGCGGTACATGCCGACGGTGTCGTCGCCGTCGCAATCCCAGTCACCGAGGAGGGGAACGTCGCCGGGAACGCCGTAGTAGAAGCTGTGGACGGCGCCCACCGCGTCGCGCATGTGCCACTGACCGGTCTCGGGGTCGAATTGGGCCAGTTCAGGTCCGGCCGTTGCGGCGCCGGCCGGCGATGTCGCCAGGAGCCCGACAACCAGCCCCAGCATCACGAATAGTGGTACTCGCCTCACAACCTCACTCCTCGTGGCCACCAGTCGGCGTTTGAGGATATTTCCTTGAGGGTCATTTCCACAAAGAGAGCCAGCGATAGCGTCTATCGTGCTCTCTCCACTGCCCGGAGGGCGACACGTGACCGAGCTAATGCGCACCGAGACCCGGTTCTTCACGAGCGAAGAACCGCTCGCGCTCGACGGCGGCACAACGCTGCCGGGCTTCACGCTCGCCTACGAGCAATACGGCGAGCTAAACGCCGAACGGGACAACGCCATTCTCGTGTTCCATGCCTTGACCGGAAGCCAGCATGCCGCCGGCCGCACCGATTCGGTGCCTGGGGTGGGAGACCGGTGGACGGCTGAGTGCCAGACCGGTTGGTGGGACCCGTTCATCGGCCCGGGCCGGGCGCTCGACACGGATCGGTTTGCCGTGTTCTGTGTCAACTATCTGGGCGGCTGCTACGGATCGACCGGTCCGGCTTCGGAGAATCCGGAGACCGGCACGCCGTACGGCGGCTCTTTCCCGGAAGTGTCGGTCGACGACATCGTCAATTCGCAGCTTCGATTGCTCGACGAACTCGGAATCGAATCGTTACATGCGGTCATCGGCGCATCGCTCGGTGCCCTCATGTGCCTGAGTCTCGCCACGAGGTTCCCCGACCGGGTCGATCTCGTTGTTCCGATCGCCGGTGGTCTCGAAGTGACGGCCCTCCAGTTCATCCACAACTTCGAGCAGGTCAATGCCATCGTCAACGACCCGAGCTTCCAGGGCGGTGACTACTACGCGGGCCAAAGGCCCGATCAGGGTCTGGCGCTGGCCCGCATGATCGGTCATAAGACATTCGTCTCTCTCGCCGCCATGGAGGATCGGGCCCGCTCAGAGGTGGTCGATCCTCACGAGGCGTCCAAGTACATCCATATCACCCATCCGATCGAGTCCTACCTATGGCATCAGGGCCAGAAGTTCGTGCAACGGTTCGACGCCAACAGCTATCTGCGCCTCATGGAGGCGTGGCAGGGGTTTGACCTGCTGGCCTCGGTCGGAGCGGAGTCATTCCAGGAGGCACTGCGGCCGTGCAAGAACCAGTCGTTCATGGTCTTCTCCATCGATTCTGATGTGTGTTTCTACCCCGAGGAACAGGAGCGGATGATGCGGGTGCTCAAGTCGGCGGGCGTGCCGGCCCGGCGCATCACCGTGCACTCGGAGAAGGGCCACGATTCATTCTTGCTGGAGCCCTCGCTGTTCGCCCCGCATCTCCGTCAGACGCTGGAACAGCCGTGGGGTGTTGACTAGCCGGGCGACGGGGTCAACCACTCGGCGTGACGACGCGCCTCCGTTCGAGCGAGCGC
>SHLN01000089.1 GCA_004283105.1 Acidimicrobiia bacterium | reverse complement strand
CGAGTCGGCGGCGGCGGCTCCGCCGATGTTCCACGACTCGTCGGCGAGGACTGTGTGGAGCGAGCCTCGATCGATTTCGGAATAGACGGCGATGGTGCGAATGCCCATCTCGCGTGCGGTGCGGATGATCCGGACGGCGATCTCACCCCGGTTGGCGACGAGCAGCGATTCCATCAAAGGGGGATGTTTCCGTGCTTCTTGGGCGGTGGCGTCTCCCGCTTCGTCCGCAGCATGTCCAGAGCCCGGATGAGCCGGGGGCGGGTCTCGCGAGGCAGGATGACCTCGTCGACGAGGCCGCTCTCAGCCGCCAGATACGGATTGGCGAACGTCTCTTCGTATTCGGCTATCAGCCTGGTCCGCTCCGCCTCCGGGTTCTCGGCGCCCGCCAGCTCGCGCCGGTGAATGATGTTGACGGCGCCGGGAGCTCCCATGACGGCGATCTCGGCCGAAGGCCATGCGTAGACGAGGTCGGCCCGCAGGCTTCGCGAGTTCATGACGACATAGGCACCGCCGTACGCCTTGCGGGTGATGACGGTGATCTTGGGGACCGTCGCCTCGGCGTAGGCGTAGAGGAGCTTGGCGCCATGGCGGATGATTCCCCCGTGCTCCTGGTCGACTCCCGGCAAGAAACCGGGGACGTCGACGAACGTGATGAGGGGGATGTTGAACGCGTCGCAGAAGCGAACGAAGCGGGCTGCTTTCACCGAGGCGTTGATGTCAAGCGTCCCGGCGAGGGCGGCCGGTTGGTTTCCGACGATGCCGACGGTGTGGCCGTCGAGCCGGGCCAGCCCGACGACGATGTTCGTTGCGTAGTGCTCATGGACCTCATAGAACTCGGCGTCGTCGACGATCAGCTCGATGAGATGGTGCATGTTGTACGGCTGATTGGACGAGTCCGGGATGATGGTTGTGAGCTCCTCATCCATGCGATCCGGTTTGTCGTTCGGTGTGAAGTAGGGGGCGGACTCGAGATTGTTGGCGGGGAGGAACGACAGGATGTATCGAATCTCTTCCATGGCGGACCGGTCGTCGGCGGCGACGAAGTGGGTGACGCCCGATGCGCTGGCGTGGGAATGGGCTCCGCCCAGCTCTTCGAACGTCACGTCTTCGCCCGTCACCGTCTTGATGACGTCCGGCCCCGTGATGAACAGATGGCTCGTTTCGTTGACCTGGTAGATGAAGTCGGTGAGGGCGGGCGAGTACACGGCCCCACCAGCACACGGGCCCATGATGACCGAGATCTGCGGTATCACCCCGGAGGCCCGCACGTTGCGTTCGAAGATGCGTCCGTACCCATCGAGCGAGCCGACTCCCTCCTGGATTCGGGCGCCGCCCGAGTCCTTCAACCCGATGAGGGGCGCGCCGACCTCGAGCGCCAGATCCATGACCTTGGTGATGCGGTCGGCGACGGCTTCGCCGAGGCTTCCCCCGAAGACTGTGAAATCCTCGGCAAACAGGAACACCTTGCGGCCGTCGACGGTGCCCCAGCCGGTGATCACGGCATCTCCGAGCGGGCGATTGGCTTCGATGCCGAACCCGGTGGAACGGTGTCGCACCAGCGTGTCGATCTCCTGGAACGAGCCCTTGTCCACGAGCATCTCGATGCGCTCCCGAGCCGTGTGCTTGCCGCGCTCATGCTGACGGTCGACGGCCCGTTCGTGGGCGGCCGAGTTCTCTGCGCGCAAGGATTCGAGGCGCCGGATGCGATCGTCTGTGCTCATAGGCTGTGTCCTTAGACCATCGGAGGCCGCTGTTGGCTACAGAATACGTCGTCCACCACCTCGATCGTGTGGCATCCACCCAGGACGAAGCGAGAGAGCGCTACGCGGGAGTCCCGTGCCTCGTGACTGCCGGCGAGCAAGCGGCCGGGCGTGGACGGAGCGGCACCGGGTGGCTCAATGCCCCGCGGGCGCTGGCGGCCTCCCTTGCCTTCCAGCCGGATTGGCCGCCCGCTCGCATTCCGCTGCTCACCCTGGTGGCCGGCCTGGCGGCTCGCCGGGTCCTGGGAGCGGCCTTGCAGCTCAAATGGCCAAACGACGTCGTTACCGCGGCCGGAGACAAGGTGGCGGGCCTGCTGGCGGAACGGACCGGCCCGGTGGTCGTCATCGGTCTGGGCGCCAATCTCTTCTGGCCCGACCCTCCGGATGGTGTAGCGGCCATGTCCGCAACGGATCCCGGCCCAACCGCCTCACAGACTCTGGCGGTCGACTGGGCCGAGTCGCTGCTGGCGGCCGTGGAGGCGGGGCCGGGCGATTGGGGAGCGGGCGTCTATCGCTCATGTAGCGCCACCATTGGAACCGACATCACGTGGGACGGGGGCGGCCCCGGCAAAGCCGTCGATATCGATGAAGACGGTGGCCTGGTCGTGCAGGCTGCCGCCGGCCTTGTGACGCTCCGCTCGGGGCGAGTCCACTCGGTTCGGCCGACTACGCTCCCGACTGAGCAGGAGGACGACTGATGGCACTGTTGAAGGGTGAGGGCACCCACCAGATTCTCTATGGCGGGGCAGACATCTTCTCTGGTCTGCGTCACAATCGCGGGTACCTGGCCCGTCCCGACCATGCCGGTGAGTTTCCGACTGTGCTGCTCGTGCACGGTGCCGACGGGATCACCGCCTCGGTGAAATCTGCCGCTCGTCAATTGGCCCGGTACGGCCTGGCAGTCGTAGGGCCAGACCTGTTTCGCGGCACCCGCCTCCCGCGCCGGCCCCTGCCAGAGTGGCCTACTTCCGACCGCGTGGCCGTCGACCTGGCCGACGCCGTCATGTGGATGGCGAGCCCCGATACCCCGTGGGTACGACCGGGTCCGATCGGTGTCCTGGCGTTCGACCGGGCGGCCATTCCGGCGCTCCGGTTTGCGGCCGGCCGTGATCTCATCGGTTCGGTCGCGCTTGTTTCGCCGGTGCTCGATGAGGAGGTCCCGGCTGCCACCGCGCCGGTACTGGCGTTCGCCGCCAAAGGCGACTCCCCGCCCCCCGCCGTCGGCTGGGCCGAATGGGTGCTGTACGGCGGAGTCGATGGCGGCCTGCTCGACGAGGCGGCCGACGACTACCGGTGGGATGTCGCCGAGGACGTCATCGCGCGCACGGTGGCATTCTTCTCTGGGGACCCGCCGGTCTGAGTCGCCCCGGCAATGGGCGGCCTGAAACGAGTCGAGTAGTAACCTCGCCGGAATGCAGCGTACTGCCGCGCCTTCTGCATCGTTTCCGATCGGGCCCATCCTTCGACGCGTCTTCGTGACCCTCCTCGTGGTCGCCAACGTGGTGGTCTTCGCCGGCCTCCTCTATTTGAACGGGCTGAAGGATGCCGTCGACGCCTCGATCGTGCAGATCCCGAGCGATGCCCTACCCGCCCTGGTCGGGGGGGCAGAACGGTCCGGCGGGCCACTCTATGTGCTGCTGGTAGGGAGTGACAATCGGGACAATCTCGAAGACCTCACCAACTTCGGCGACTTCGATGGGCAGCGGGCCGATGTCATCATGCTGTTCCGCGTCGATACCGACGCCCAGACCGCCCAGATCGTCAGTCTTCCCCGCGACCTGCTTGTCGAGCGGGCCGGGGGCGGGATAGAGAAACTGAATGCGACCTACTCGCGCGACCCGAACGCGCTCATCGAGACCGCTTCCTCGGTGGCCGGCGTTGCAATCAACCACTATGTAGAGGTCGACTTCGTCGGGTTCTCGGCCATCGTTGACGAGCTCGGTGGAATCGACTTCTACTTCGCATTGCCTTCCCGCGATGCAAACTCGGGGCTGAACGTCCCCCAGGGCGTTGTTCACATGGATGGGTCCACGGCCCTTGCCTTCGCCCGATCCCGGCAACTCGAGGAGCTGGTGGACGGGAACTGGCAGCGGGTGCCGGGCAGCGACCTGGAGCGAACGAAGCGTCAGCAGGAGCTGATCTTCACCATCCTCAACGAAGTGAAGCGCCCCGACAATCTGCTCGACATGGGCGAGCTCGTTAGCGTGATAGGTGAGCAGATCACCACCGATGCCGGCCTCGACTTCGATGCGTTGCGCGATCTGGCCTGGGACATGCGATCGTTCGACACCAACAATCTCGAGGCCGCCACCTTGCCGGTTCTGTTCGACACCATCGGCGGCATCTCATACGTCGTCCCGCACCCGCAGGATGCGCCTGCTCTGTTGACGAGATTCCGCGCCGGACTGCCGCTGACGGGAGAAGCAGGCGAAGGGCTCCGCATCGAGGTGCGGAACGGCAATGGCCGCAACGGTGCCGGGCTCGAGTTCGCCGCCTTTGCCGAATCTCTTGGGCATACCGTTGCATTCGTCGGCAACGCCGACCGCTCGTATGCCGAGACCGTCGTTATCACCCGGCCGGGCGAGATAGCGGCCGCCGACGCCTTCATCGCCGAGATCGGGATTGGACAGGTGCAGGACGGGAATCTCACGACCGGCGGCGTCGATCTGATCATCTACCTGGGCGCCGATGCCGACTACGGCGATCCGCCCTGATCGGATCGGGGTCTAGTCGCTCGACCTACTGCGCCGTCGGCGCAGGAGCACTACCTTGTAGGGAAGCGGGTCAAGTTGACCGAATTGCCCGCCGATTTGAATGAAGATCTACCTGAGGTTCTAACCATGCAAGTTGCCGTCATCGGCGCGGGGTACGTCGGGCTCGTAACCGGAGCCGGCCTCGCCTACCTGGGGCACACCGTTCGCCTCGGCGAACGGGATCCCGACAAACTCGAGATGCTGAAGTCGGGCCAGGTCCCCTTCTTCGAGGCCGGCCTCGACCGTCTGCTGACCGAGGGCATAGACAACAATCTGCTCTCCTTCCACGCCGACAACAAGGAAGCCGCCGAAGGGGCCCGGGTGCTGTTCATCGCCCTTCCGACGCCCCCCGACGAAGATGGCTCGGCCGATACCTCGTACATCGAAGGCGCCCTCGAGGAACTGGGTCCATTGCTGGCCCCGGGAACCGTGGTGGTTCTCAAGTCCACGGTGCCGGTTGGCTCGGTGGCCCGTTTCCAGGCCCACCTCGACGGTCTCGGTGCCGATGCCACCGTGATCTCCAATCCCGAGTTTCTGCGCGAGGGCAGCGCCGTTGGCGACTTCCTCCATCCTGATCGGATTGTTGTCGGCACCCGCAGTCAGGATGCAGCTGAGGTGATGATGGAGCTGTATCAATCGCTGCAGGCGCCCATCGTGGTGACGGATCCACCCTCCTCGGAAATGATCAAATACGCCTCCAACGCCTACCTGGCCACCCGCATCACGTTCGCCAACGCCATCGCCAACCTCTGTGAGTCGGTCGGCGCCGACGTGAAGGACGTCCTTCTCGGAATGGGCTACGACCGCCGCGTCGGATTCCACTTTCTCAACCCGGGTCCCGGGTATGGCGGTTCCTGCTTCCCCAAGGACACGCGGGCCCTGGTCGCGATCGCCGACGAGGCCGGCTACGACTTCTCGCTGCTGCGAGGTGTCATCGAGGTCAACGAGCTCCAGCGCCACCGGGTGGTCGACAAGGTCAGGGCCGCCATCGACCTGGATGGTGCCACCATCGGCCTGTGGGGTCTTGCCTTCAAGGCAGGGACCGACGACATCCGCGAGTCTCCGGCCGTCTTCCTGGCCGAGGAGCTCATGGCGGCCGGAGCTACCGTGCAGGCGTTCGATCCGGAAGCAGCCCACGTCGATGGGGTCATCCGGGTCGATGACCCCATCCAGGCTGCCAAGGAGGCCGACGTCTTGCTGATCGCTACCGAATGGCCCGAGTTCCAGTCGGTCGACCTCGGCGCCGTGCGCGAAGCCATGGCCTCCGCCCACATCATCGATGCCCGCAACATGCTCGATCCCGACGCGGTACGCCGGCTCGGTATGCGCTACGAGGGCATCGGTCGATGACGAGAGCCCTCGTTACCGGTGGGGCGGGATTCGTCGGGCGAACGCTCGCGTCCCGGTTGCTGGACGAGGGGTTCGAAGTCATCGTGCTCGACAATCTGTCGAGCCCGAGCCCGCTTGGCCCACCCGAGGGCGTGACGTTCATTGAGGGCGACGTAGTTGATCCTCCCGACCTGCCGGGAACGATCGACCGCATCTATCACCTGGCCTCGCCTGCTTCGCCGCCCCGCTATCTCCTCGATCCCATCGGCACGCTTCTCACCGGGGCGGAGGGGACCCGTCGGATGCTCGACCTGGCCGAGCGACATGGCGCCCGCTTCCTGTTCGCCTCGACGAGCGAGGTGTACGGCGATCCGACCGAACATCCCCAGCGCGAGGAGTACACGGGGTCGGTACAGGTGACCTCAACCCGGGCGTGCTACGACGAAGCAAAGCGGTACGCCGAGGCGCTCACGTACGCCTATCACCGTCAGAACCGGGTTGCAGAGATCCGGGTGGCAAGAATCTTCAACACCTACGGCCCGGCGATGGCTCCCGACGATGGCCGGGTCGTATCGAACTTCGTCAACCAGGCGCTGGCGGGACGGCACCTCACGATTTACGGCGACGGGTCCCAGACGAGGTCCTTCTGTTATGTCGACGACCTCGTCGAAGGCCTCTGGTTGCTGTCCAACAGCGACGTAACCGACCCTGTCAATATCGGCAATCCCGAGGAGATGTCGATGCGTCAGCTGGCCACCATCATCGCCGAGGAGATCGGCGACAGCGGGGTCGACTATTTCCCGCTGCCGGAATCGGATCCCGCCCGGCGCCGGCCGGACATCACGCGAGCCCGCACCCTGCTCGGCTGGGAGCCGTCGATCGGATTGGCCGAGGGTCTAGTTCCGACGATCCATTACTTCCGCTCCCTCATCGATGCCTGACTACCAGCTGCTCACCGTCATAGTTCCCGTCTTCAACGAGCGGAACACGGTCGGAGAGGCGGTGCGGAGGCTTCGGGAAGCACCGCTCGACATCGAGCGCGAGATCATCATCGTTGACGACGGCTCCGACGATGGCACGCTCGAGATCCTCCGCCGGCTGACCGACTCCACGGTCCGGTTGGTCACCCACCCGGAAAACCGCGGCAAGGGGGCGGCGGTGCGGCGCGGCATCGACGAGGCGAAGGGTGACCTCATTGTCGTGCAGGATGCCGATCTCGAGTACGACCCCCGGGATCTGGCCCGCCTCCTCCGGCCTTTGCAAGAGGGTCAGGCCCGCGTGGTGTACGGCTCGCGGTTCACCGGGGAGCGGCGCAACATGTTCTTCTGGCATTGGGTGGGAAACCGATTCCTCAGTCTCTTGACGAACGTGCTGTTCAACACCACGTTGTCGGACATGGAAACGTGTTACAAGATGTTCGACGCCCACTTGCTGCGCTCGTTCAACCTCAAGGCCGATCGATTCGAATTCGAACCCGAGGTAACGGCCACCGCCCTTCGGCTGGGCGAGCGAATCTGGGAGGTTCCCATCACCTACGCCGGTCGCGAGTTGCACGAAGGCAAGAAAATCACCTGGCGGGACGGCTTCCCGGCCCTCGCGACCCTGCTCAAGATCCGGCTCGCTCGGAGGGAGTCGCTGGTTCGATGATTCGGCAAGCTGTGCTGCTCGTCGGTGGCCGGGGAACGCGGGTGTGGCCGCTCACCGAATCGATGCCGAAGGGTTTGCTGCCGGTTGCCGGGGTGCCCTTCATCGAGCTTCAATTCCGTTTGCTGGCCGAGGTCGGCGTTGAGGAAGTGATCCTCGCGGTGGGAACCGACCACGAAGCGGAGTGGAAGGCGTACGCCGAGACGGTGTCCAAGCCGCACATTGTCGTATCGGTGGAGCAAACCAGGCTCGATACTGCCGGACCCGTGGCGGCGGTGCGCGATCGGCTCGACGATCGGTTCCTCGTCTTGAACGGCGATGTGGTGCTCGAAGGGCAACTGCCCGAGTTTGTGGCGGGTGCCCCCGACCTGCCGGCCGTGTTGTCGCTCGTGCGGGTCGAAGACACAAGCGCCTACGGCGTGGTCGTCACCAGTGCCGCCGGGGTGGTCGAACGCTTCATCGAGAAGCCGCCCGCCGGTACCGCTCCGGCCGACACCGTGAACGCCGGGATGTATCTCATGAAACGGGAAGTACTGGAGCGGTATCCGCAGGGGCGACTGTCGTTCGAGCATGTCGTGTTCCCGGATCTCGTCGAAGCCGGCGAGCTGGGCGGTTTCGTCATCGAGGGCGAGTGGCTCGACATCGGAACCAACGAGCTCTACCTGGCGACGCACGATGCGGTGGCGGCGGGGCGCTCCCGTCTCGTCAAGTTCCCCGACCCGGTCCCCGCACCGTGGGTCTATGTGGAGGGCGGAGCGGAGATCGAACCGGGAGCAACCGTCGAAGAAGCCATCGTCCTGGACGGAGCCACCATCGCGGCCGGGGCGGTTGTGCGCAGAGCGGTGATAGGCCGCGGTGCGGTGGTTGAGGAAGGGGCGATCGTCACCGGCGCCTCTCTCGTCGGAGAAAACGCCACGATTGGAGCCGGATGCGAGATCGCCGCCGGTGCCCGGATCGCTCCCGGGGCTCGGCTCGAGCCCGGCTCGATCACGTTTTCTCCGCCGCAATAGCGGCGCCCAACCCATCGGTATGATCATCGAGGCCGACCGGCCTGGAGCGAAAGGACACCAGCAATGAGCGGCAAAGCCCTCGTGACCGGCGGAGCCGGCTTCATCGGATCGCACCTCGTGGATCGGCTCATTGATGATGATTGGGAGGTCCTGGCCGCAGACGACCTCTCCAAGGGGCACCTCGACCGGCTGGCCGACGCCCGCCGCAACGGTCCGGTCCACTTCCACCAACTCGACATCGGCTCCGACGAGTTCCGGGAGGCGGTGCGACGGTTTGAACCGGACGTCGTCCATCATCTTGCGGCCCAGTCGGGAGTCCGGCCCTCGGTCGAGGATCCGATGTTCGATGCCCGCGTCAATATCCTCGGAACGATCAACGTCCTGCAAGCAGCCGCCGAAGCGGAGGCGCAGCGAGTGGTGTTCGCCTCCTCAGGCGGGGCCATGTTTGGTGAGGTTCCCGGAGCGCCGGTCACCGAAGACGCGCCCGCCTTCCCGGACTCGCCCTACGGCATCTCGAAGAAGATCGTCGAGGATTACTTCCGGTATTTCCGGCACGTGGCCGGGCTGGACTACGTCATCCTCGCCCTCGGCAACGTGTACGGGCCACGCCAGGATCCGCACGGCGAGGCGGGCGTGGTGGCGATCTTCTCCCGGCTCATGCTCGACGGTCGGCGCCCGGTCGTGAACGGCGACGGTGAACAGGCCCGCGACTATGTCTATGTCGACGACATCGTCGATGCGTTCGCCCGGGCCGGCGAGATCGGCGGGGGTGTCCGCCTGAACATCGGGACCGGAATTCCCACCACCGTCAACGAGCTCTATGACTTGATCGCCGATTCGGCCGGGTACGACGGTGCCCCCGAGTTCGGCCCTGCCAAGGAGGGTGATCTCGCTCGCTCGGTCATCGACGCCGCAGCTGCCAAGGCCCACCTCGGCTGGGAGCCCTGGACAGAACTACCGACGGGGATAGCGAAGACTGTTCAAGCGTTTCGGGAGGAGTAGATAGGGCGCGGTTAGCTGCTCGCTTCCCGCTACCAGCTACCCGCAGGAAACCGATCGTTGCCCGTTGCCCGTTGCCCGTTGTCCGTTGC
>SHLN01000291.1 GCA_004283105.1 Acidimicrobiia bacterium | reverse complement strand
TTCGGCCGGGACAGGATCGAAGCCCGCATCGATGGCCGGGAGGTGGACGTCAGCGGAGTCGATGCCCGGTCCGACCACGTCGAGATGACGATCGACGGTGTCCACCGCCGATATCAGGTCAGCCGGGCAGGAGGCCGCCACTTCGTCGACAGCGCACTCGGTTCGACCGACTTCGTCGAAGTCGGCCGGTTCCCACCCACCGAGAAGGAAGCGGCCCCCGGATCTCTGATGGCCCCGATGCCGGGAGTCGTGAGACGGGTCGATGTGACGACCGGAGACACCGTGTCTGCCGGCGACCTGCTCCTCGTCCTCGAGGCCATGAAGATGGAACACAACGTCCTCGCCGATGTCGGGGGAACGGTGATCGAGCTCCGAGCCGAAGTAGGGGAGCAAGTAGAAGCCGGACGGGTGCTAGCTGTCATCGAGGAAGCAGTACGCAGTAAGCAGTGAGCAGTGACGTGCTGGACCCGTGGTCGCCTCTTTGCGGGTGGCGGGCAGCGGGCAGCGGGTAGCGATCTCAGACCCAGTCAGCTGGAACCCTACGAATCATCACCGGCAATCATGAAACTCCGGCCGAGTGTCCAGGGGCGCTCGGGCTTCACGGCGACCATCTGGTAGACGTCCGAGCCACCGGAATGCGACTCAAAGGTGAGCGCCGCACCGGCGAGGTAGAGGCGGAACAAGCGGTGGCGGATGGCGTCGACCTCTGATTCGACGATGGGGTTCTGCTCCAGGTTGGCGAGCCAGCGCCGGAGCGTGAGCGCATAGCTGGGACGGAGCGACTCGAGGTCGCGCACCTGGAACCCTGCCCCCTCGGCCGCTTTCAACGACATCTCCACCGGGCGAAGCTCTCCATCAGAGAACACATACGTGCTGATGAAGGTCTGCTTCGCTTTGGACTTGCGCTGACGGGTCGTGATCCCGTGAGTGAGCAAGATGCCGCGCGGTCCGAGCAACTCGAAGAGACGCTCGAAGTACGCCCCCAGCTCCTTGGACCCAACGTGCTCATGCATTCCGATGGAGGTGACGGCATCGAACGTTCCTTCCACCTCCCGGTAATCCTGGACGCGGATCGTGACGCGATCAGCGACACCGGCTTCCTTGGCTCTCCGTCTGGCTTCTTCCGCCTGTTCGGGGCTGAGGGTGATGCCGAGGACTTCGACGTCGTATTCGAGGGCCGCGTGGATGGCGAGGGCGCCCCATTCGCATGCGACGTCGAGGAGTCGCTGTCCGGGCGCCAGTTGGACCTTGCGGCAGGCGACATCGAGCTTGCGGAGCTGAGCCTGTTCGAGTGATTCGCTCGAGTCGAGGAAATAGCCAGACGAGTAGACCATGCGGAGATCGAGGAAGCTGGCAAAGAAATCGTTTCCGGTTTCGTAGTGGAACCGAGCGGAGTCCTGGTCTCGTGACTTGGAGGGGAGCCGCCCCACGCGGGTCGGGCGCCGGTCCTCGTGGCCGGGAGCCTCGGGCAACTTGCGGAGCCGACGCATGAGTTTGAGTGCCTTGACCGGGTGTCGCCGGGCGTCGTCGAGACCGGCTCCGAAGGCAAGGGCGGCGAAGATGTCGCCCTCGATATCGACGTCGCCGAAGATGTAGGCCTCGCCGGCGACGAGATCGCTGGGCGGCAGGAACATCACGCGGAGCGCCGACTCATGTGTCAAGACGAGAGTGGCGGCCGCGTCATCGGGGCCCCACGTTTCCCCGGTCCACGTCCGCACGGCCGGCGGCGGGGCATCCGTCAGTGAAGTGAGGGTTTCGTAAACATCCCGATTGAGCCCAAGTACGTCGTCTTCCATCGCGGGAACACTACCGGTACGGGCGCTGTCCGGCGGCCGTCGGCACCCCTGCTCTGAAACCGATTAGCGCCCACGGCATCATCAGGTACAATTCGAATCGATTTCGCGCTTCGGAGACAAACCTGGATGTTGTATTTCGCTTACACGACGCTCATTGATCCGAATCGGATACGGGAGCATGCCCCGGAGGCCGAGTTTCAGTTCGTGGCTCATCTGCCCGAGACCCAGCTGATCTTTCCGTACAAGAACGGCACGTGGAAGGGTGGTCTGCCGTCTGTAAAGGCCGAGCCCGGCAACACCGTCTGGGGTGCCATCTTTGACGTGCCCGGTGAGCAGCTCAGTGCGCTCGATGTGTGCGAGAAAGAGGAAGGCCGGGTCCGCGTGACGCTTTCGGCGATGGACCGATCCGGCAAGCGGCACACCGTGGCCACCCACGTTCACGAGGAGAACGGCAACAAGCAGCACACTCCGAGCCCTTCGTATATGGCGATCGTGGTGGCTGGTAGCCGGCATTGGCAGCTTCCGGCCGGGTGGGTGGCCGGCCTCGAAGAGTACGTATCCGGCTGATCCGGCTTCGTCGCTGAGATGCGGGTGCACTGGGGCCCCGTGCTCGCCGGGGTCGTTGCCGGCTTCGTCATCGGCTCGGTCATTGGCCTCATCATCAGCGGGTTCGTTCCCGACGGATCCGGTCAGCAGGTGCTCCTCGTCCTCCTCTCGTTTCTCATCGAACTCGGTGCAGGGTTCGTCGCCGGTCGCTTCAGCCCCGACTCTCAGGCCCTCAATGGTTCCCAATCTGCCCTGCTCCTCTACCTCGTCGCCTCCGTCATCGCCCTCACCAATGGAGCCAATCTCGTCGTCCTCATCATCGGAGCCGCCCTTGCCCTCGTCATCGGCACGATGGGCGGAATCCTGGCGATAGCGGTGGAGCCCCAACCGCC
>SHLN01000290.1 GCA_004283105.1 Acidimicrobiia bacterium | reverse complement strand
GGGGAGTGATTCGATGACCATCGACAAGGACCTGGAGGCAATCCCCCGGCTGCGCCCCGGCTCGGAGCTCACCAACTTCCCACCCCCGGAGCGCTGGGACGACTGGGAGGAGTACGACGCTCGCGCCTGGCCCCAGAAGGTGAAGAACACGTATCGCCTCGTCCCCACCACCTGTTTCAACTGCGAATCGGCCTGCGGGTTGCTCGCCTACGTCAACAAGGAGACGGGGGAGATCAAGAAGCTGGAGGGCAACCCGGCCCATCCCGGCTCCCGGGGCCGCAACTGCGCCAAGGGCCCGGCCACCATAAATCAGATCTACGACCCCGAGCGAATCCTCCACCCCCTCAAGCGGAAAGGCCCGCGCGGCTCGGGCGAATGGGAACAGGTGAGCTGGGAGGACGCTCTCCAGGACATTGCCGGCCGCATGCGCAAGGCCATTCAGGAGGATCGCAACGACGAGATCATGTATCACGTCGGCCGACCCGGCGAGGACGGCTTCATGGACCGCACCCTCAAGGCGTGGGGCGTCGACGGTCACAACAGTCACACGAACATCTGCTCGTCGAGCGCCCGGGTGGGCTACGCCATGTGGATGGGCCACGACCGCCCGTCGGCCGACTTCGCTAATGCCCGCTTCATCCTGCTGCTGTCGAGCCACCTCGAGACCGGCCACTACTTCAACCCGCACGCCCAGCGGATCATGGAGGCCAAGCAAGCCGGCGCCAAGCTGGCCGTCATGGACCCACGGCTCTCCAACACCGCCTCGATGGCCGACATGTGGCTGTCTACCTACCCCGGAACCGAAGCCGCCATCCTGCTCGCCATCGCTCGCCAGCTCCTCGAGTGGGATGCCGTCGACCACACGTTCATCCGACGCTGGGTCAACTGGCAACAGACCCTGGTCGACAACCACCCCGACCGGTCCCCCACCTACGAGTCGTTCATCGATCTCCTCAAGGAGACGTACGCCGGGTACACGATGGAGTATGCGGCCGAGGAGTCGGGCGTCAAGCCCGAGCAGATCATGGAGATCGCCAGGGAGATCGCCGACGCCGGCAGCCGGTTCGCCTCGCACACGTGGCGCTCAGCCGGTTCCGGCAATCTGGGCGGCTGGCAGGTGGCCCGCTGCCTTTGGTTCCTGCAGGTCCTGACCGGCTCGGTGGGGACACGGGGCGGAACCTCGCCGAATAGCTGGGACAAGTTCAAGCCGTCGCACTGGAACATGCCGCCGCCCCACAGCCGCTGGAACCAGATGCTCTGGCCGATCGAATACCCGCTCGCCCACCACGAGCTCTCCATCCTCCTCCCCTACTTCCTCAAGGAGGGGCGCGGCAAGCTCGACGTCTACTTCACCCGCGTCTACAACCCGGTGTGGACCAACCCGGACGGCTTCTCGTGGATCGAGGTCCTCACCGACGAGTCCAAGGTCGGCCTGCACGTCGCCCTCACCCCGACCTGGTCGGAGACCGCCCAGTACGCCGACTATGTGCTTCCGATGGGAGTGAGCGCCGAACGCCACGACACCCACTCCTACGAGACCCACGCCGGACGCTGGCTCGGATTCCGCCAGCCGGTATTCCGGGTGGCAGGCGAGCGGGACGGAAAGACCTACGACCGCACGTACGAAGCCAACCCGGGCGAGGTGTGGGAGGAGTCGGAGTTCTGGATCGATCTGTCCTGGCGGGTCGACCCGGACGGATCGCTCGGCATCAAGCAGTGGTTCGAATCGCCAAACGATTCCGCCCGGCCGGTGTCGATGGACGAGTACTACGGCTGGATGTTCGACAACTCGGTCCCCGGACTGCCCGAGAAGGCGGCCGCCGAGAGCATCACGCCCCTCGAGTACATGCGCAAGTACGGCGCGGTCGAAATCGACAAGGACGTGTACGAGGTGCATGAGCGTCCGGCAGAGAAGGGCATCGAGATCGATGGCAAGACCCTGACCGGCTGGCCAACTCCGGGCGGCAAGCTCGAGTGGTGGTCCCAGACCATGCACGAGTGGGGATGGAAGGACGAGGCCATCCCGACCTACCTCAAGACCCACGTCTACTGGCGGGACATGGACATGGCAGGCAACGAGCGGATCCTGCTGCCCATCTTCCGGCTGCCGACGCTCATCCACACCCGCAGCGGCAACGCCAAGTACCTCTACGAGATCAGCCACGGGCACCCCCTGTGGGTGAACCCGATCGACGCCGACGCCCTCGGCTTCGCCACCGGCGACCTCGTGCGGCTCACCACCGACAACGGCCATTTCGTCATGCGAGCCTGGCGCACCGAGGGCATCCGCCCCGGCGTGGTGGCCGCATCGCATCACATGGGCCGGTGGCGCCTGTCCGAGGCCCTCGGCAACGAGCGCTGGTCGTCTGCCCTCGTCGACATCACCAACGACGGAAACGGGGTGTGGAAGTTACGCCAGAAAAAGGGCATCGAACCGTTCACGTCGGAGGACCCGGACAGCGAGCGTATCTGGTGGAAGGACGCGGGCGTCAACCAGAACCTGGCCTTCCCGACGCATCCCGACCCGGTCTCGGGCATGCATGCCTGGCACCAGCGGGTGCGCCTGACTGCCGCCGAGCCGGGCGACCAGTACGGCGACGTCGTCGTCGACACGAACAAGAGCTACGAGGTCTACAAGGAGTGGCTGGAGATGACGAAGCCGGCCCCCGGTCCGGGCGGTCTGCGCCGGCCGCTGTGGCTCCACCGGCCGGTGAAGCCCACTCCTGATGCCTACCAGGTCTAGCGCTGCTGCCGCCGCC
>SHLN01000088.1 GCA_004283105.1 Acidimicrobiia bacterium | reverse complement strand
CTCCACGACGACCACCACCACCGCTCCGACTTCGACTCCGACGACGTCTCCCGCCACGACCACGACCACCGTCGCGACCACCACGACGACAACGCCGCGATTGCGCACCTTCAACCTGATCGGCGGCAGCGTCATCATCGAACTGCTCGGCGACGGCATCGCCTGGAGGTCGAGCACCCCTCGTTCGGGCTACACGGTTTCGGTCGAAGAAACCGGACCGGAGAAGGTGGTCGTCGAGTTCGAGTCGACCGATCCGGACAATCCCCACAGCTCCGAGCTCGAAGCCCTCTGGGTGGACGGCCGGCTCGAGTGGAAGGTCGAGGAGGAGGACTGAGGCGACCGTCCTGGTGAAGAAGCGAGGTTCGTGCCGCGGCCCGACGCCGTCGCACATCTCCAAATCTCCTCCCGGGCTGACTCAGAACTGCTGGCTGCCGTCCGAGCCATTGCGAAGGAGGCCACCGGTTCCGGGCGGTTCTGCATGAAACCGTAGCCGAGTGGTCGAACGCAAGACCGGCGCCACACCGGTCGTGCAGAGTAACCGTCGTGCCTATTCGGATCGGGCCAGGGCAATCGCCTCTTCGTTGCGCATGCCCGCGCCGGAAGTCCGGAGCTCATCTCCGCCAACGTCGGCCAGCTCGTCCAGTGCCACCCGGGCAAGCTCCGCATATGGATTCTGAGCGGCATTGACATTGTGGGCGAGAAGTCTGACTGCGTCTTCTCGGCGACCCTCCATTGCCAATACCCGTCCCATCCCGAGCAAGGCGTAATAGGCCACTACCTGCATTCCGTTGTCCAGAGCCAATTGCATGCCGGTGAGGAAGGAGGTCCTGGCCGCGTCAGCGTCTCCCAGACCCACCTCGGCCAGGCCGATCCGACACCAGCTGGTAGCGACCCCCCACCGGTGGTTGATGTCGTCGAACCTGGCCAACCCCTCCTGGCCGTACTGCCTGGCCTTGGCGTACTCACCCATGGAGTTGTGGGTCCAGCTGAGTCGTGAGAGCGTGTACCCCTCGCCCCCGAGATCCCCCGCTTTGACGAAGAACTCCCGGCTTTCGGTGTGAAGGCGAGCCGCCTCCTCGTGATTCCCGAGCTGGTCGGCAGCCACACCGAGCTTGCTCAACAGGTAGGCCCGTCCCGAGTTGTGGTTGATCTCCTCGGCCTCGGCCAAACCCTGGCGCCAGATCTCCTGGGCATGCTCGATATCACCTTGCTCGATGATCACCCATCCGTGCCAGGCACGGTGTTGGATCTTGAGCAGCCCGTCATCGCCAAGGCCCTCGTCGAGTGCCCGGTCGAGGGCCGCCCTCGCCCGGTCCAGTTGGCCGGCTTCATCGAGCGCGACACCGAGCGCCGTGAGGCTCCACGCCAGCCCCGTCCCGTCACGGAGCTCCCACGCAGGCACGAGCCGCTCTGATTGAGTGACCACCTCGTCCACGTTTCCGAACTGGCTGAGAAACACGAGCGCGAGCGTCTTGGCCCAGAGGTACCGGTCGTCATCGAGGGCACCCTCCGGTCCGAGGGCGGCTTCGACCTCGTCTGCGAGGGCTCCCAGATGGTCCACTCCTTGCCCCCAGCTGGCGAGGAAGTAGAACTCGTTGAGCGTTGTGATGACCCTGACGGCTTCGCCGGTGGGCAGATGGTGGACCGCCCAGACCGTGGCGGGTCGGAGATTGCCGAGCTCGGTCACCAGTTCATCCTTCACGCCAATCTGGTCGGCCCCGCCGATGAGATCGTCGCTGCGCTCCAGCAGCCGGCTCACGTAGTAGGCGGCGTGCCGCCCGGCCATCTCCTCCCTCTGGTCTCCGAGTGCTTCGAGGCCGAGCTCACGGAGCAAGGGATGCACGTCGAACGTATCGAGTTCGGCTCGCCTCACGAGCGACTTGCTCATGAGAGCGTGCAGCGTCGGCAGCCGGGTGTCGGCGACGGCGGCCGCCGCTTCGCGGGTGAAGGGAGCAGGGAAAACGGCGAGCCGGGCGAAGCTCTCTTGCAATGGGCGCTCGAGCCGGCTCCAGGAGTGATCGAATGCGGCCTTGACGCTGCGGTGCCGTTCGGGGACGTCGCTGAGCGACCCGGCCAGGATGTCGAGGCTGTCTTGAACCTCGGCGGTGATCTCTGCCACGGAGATCATCGGCGTCCATGCTGCCGCCAGCTCGATCGCCAACGGCATGCCTCCCAGGGTGTGACACAGGACGGCCACTTCCTCAGTGGAATCCTGGGTGAGGACGCCTCCGGCCTTTTGGGCCCGCTCTACGAACAGGGCCACAGCGTCCGACCGGCCCCGGTCAGACGTGTCCATGCCGCCGAGGTCGTATACCCACTCGGAGCCGATGGCGAGGCGCTCGCGGCTCGTGACGATGATGTCCACTTCGGGAGCCGATTCGACGATGCGCGTGACCAGCGCCGCCCCGCCGACAAGGTGCTCGAAGTTGTCGAGCACGAGAATCATGCGCTGCTTCCGAAGGAGATCGATCACCTGGGTGACCTCGTCGATCATCGACGACAGGTGCAGGTCGACCGTGAAGTTGAGGCTCTCTGCGATCTCGCCGACGATGGCATCGGGCGTCGGCACCGATACCAGTGGGACGAAATGGGCCACAGCCCCGGCCGTGTCTCCTATCCGGCGCGCAGCTTCGACCGCCAGACGGGTCTTGCCGATTCCTCCCGGCCCGAGCACCGTCAGCACCCGGCAATCGGGTGCTGCCAGCTGGGAGACGATCGCCTCGATGTCTGAGGAGCGACCCACAAACGAGGTGGCGAACTCGGGCAAGATCCCTGCGGCGACGGAGGTAGTGCGCAGTGGCGGGAATGACGTGCGGAGTCCGGGAGAGTTCAGCTGGTGAATGACTTCGGGCCGACTCAGACCCCTCAGACTGTGGGTACCGAGGTCCGACAGCTCGGTCCCGGCCGGCAGACTCCCGGCCAGCGCCTGCGCGGTGGCATCGGAGACGAGTATCTGGCCTCCATGACCGGCCGCCTCGATGCGAGCCGTGCGGTTGACGGCCGAGCCGTGGTAGTCCCCGCCCTTTGCTTCGGCTTGATCGGTATGGAGCGCCATGCGAACCGCAATCGTGTCGATGACGGGGTCCCACTCGAACTCCACCAATCGGCGTTGGGCGAGCACGGCGGCGTCGGCCGCTGCTGCCGCTGACGGAAACGCGGCGAATACGCCGTCTCCAGTGCTCTTGACCACCGCCCCGCCCGACTCGTCGACCGCGACACCGATGATCTCGTCGTGGGCGACCAGCGCCTCCCGCATCTCGTGCGGAAAGGCGTCCCACAGCTCGGTACTTCCCTGGATGTCGGTAAAGAGGAACGTCACCGTGCCCGACGGCAGTGTTTGACCCATCGGCCCATGCTACGCGTGGCGGGTACCGCGGCACATTCTTCCGAACGCCCCCCTCGGCCGGGTCGTGCTAGCTACCGGACAGTCTCAGCTTGGGTATCCGTTCGTAGTCCTTGCGGTTTCGAGTCATCAGCCTCAAGCCATGTTTGATGGCGGTGGCGGCGATCAGCGCGTCGGGAAGGCGCACTCCCGTTGCTCGTCGTATTCGCCCGGCGTTCTCGGCGATCAACCCGGTGACCGGGAGCTCGGTGAGTCCGTCGAGGAGCCGGCGTACCTCGCTCTCCGCGTCGGCGCGCCCCGCGAACAGTTCCGCTCGGGTTACGACCGAGTAGGAGAGGCGATCGTTTGCTCGTGCCCGCAGCTCGGCTGTGCCTCGGAGGTGATCCACGAGGACGTCGGTGTCTACGAGGTAGTCAGCCACGATCCCACTCGTCGCGATCCGGGATCTCGAACCCGGGATGAGTCCCGAGCGTCGACTCCAGCGCCTCCTGCCGGCTCGTCCTGGTGGCGAGGAACTGGTCGACCGCCTCCCGGATCAGGTCGGCGAGCGTGCGACCTTCCCGAGCCGCCCGCTCATCGAGTGCCTGCCTCTGCTCGTCCGTGAGATAGATCTGGGTTCTGGTTGACATATACAGCATTGTATACAGCATGATCGACATCAGCACAACGTACCACCCGACTGCGACACACGGTCCAACACCTCCTGCCGATCAAGTCGCCCCCGCCTTCGGGGTGGTGTGCTCAGGGGTGTCTTTCCATATCACGAAATACCACGCTGTTCCTTCGGACGGGGTCTTTCGCCCCTTGCGATGGGCTGCAGCCGGTGGGACGGTCGCTAGAGAGAGGCGACTGTGCTTCTTCTGAACCGCAGCCGCAGCCCGATCGATGATCCTGAGGAGGCGCAGTGACCAGTTTCATAGTGACGGGTATCGAGCATGGGCTGACCGGAATGCGCGGTCCTGAAGCCCGCTTCCAGGGTGCCCTGCGGGTAGAGGAAGGCGTGATCACCGAGATCGGTGACCTGACCCCAGCCCCGGCTGAACGCATCATCGATGCGCGGGGATGCGTCGTCACACCCGGGTTTGTCAATACCCACCACCACCTGTTCCAGAGCCTCATGAAGTCGATTCCCGCCACGATCAACGGTGGCCTGGACGACTGGGTGATGGAGGGACCGTATCGGTTCTGGCCGACGCTCGACGAGGAGGCGATGCGGCTGTCGGTGACCGTCGGCCTGGCGGAGCTGGCGTTGTCGGGAACCACCACGGTCTCGGACCTGCACTACATCTTCCCGGACGAGTACGACTACGACCCGGCCGAGGTTCTGGTGGAGACGGCGGCGAGGTTCGGGATGCGTTTCGTCCTCGGCCGCGGTGGTCTCACGCACGGCCGGCCGTGGCACCAGACCGACCTGCCTCCGGCTCCGGCTGAGACCCTCGATGCAATGCTGGCGGGCGTGGAAGCCGCCGCCACGCGGTGGCACGATCCGTCCGGCTCCGCCATGGTCAAGGTGGCCGCCACCCCGGTCACCACCGTCTTCAACCTGCGCGAGGGGGAGGTACGCGAAGTAGCACAGGCCGCCCGGGCCCTCGGTATCCGGATGCACACCCACCTGTCCGAGAACGACACGTACGTGAATTCCACCGTCGAGCGGTTCGGGATGCGACCGGTGCACTGGATGGCCGAGCAGGAGTGGGTTGGACCGGATGTCTGGTTTGCCCACCTGGTCAAGTGCGACGACGACGAACTGGGCCTGCTGGCCGACGTGGGCACCGCCATGGCCCATTGCCCCCAGTCCAACCTCCGACTGGGGTCGGGCATTGCCCCGGCGCCCGCCTTCTCTGCGATGGGGGGCATCGTTTCGCTCGGTGTCGATGGGACCTCTGCAAACGAGGCGGGCGATATGGCACAGGCGCTTTACTCAGCCTTCACCGTCCATCGCGGGATCGGCGGTCCGGCGGCGACCACCGCCGAGACGGTCATGCACTGGGCAACCGCAGGCGGAGCCAGGGCGCTCGGCTTCGACAACGTCGGGACACTCGAGCCGGGCCGGGCCGCCGACCTCGTGCTCATCGAGCTGGCACACCCCCGCTACTTCGGGCATCACGATCCGACGATCGCTCCGATCATTTCGGGCGGTGAGTTCCACGTCCGTCACTCCTTCGTCGGAGGAAGGCCGGTCGTTGTGGACGGTGGCGTACCGTGGCTGGATGTTGAGAAACTCGGCGCCGACGCCGCCCGCACCGTGGAGAAAATGAAGGCGGCCGCCTACGTCGCCTGAGGGTTGGGGCGCAGCGGCCTAGCCGATGAGTTCCACGATGGACGAAGCCCGCGAGAGCCCTCGGTCTGTGGAAGCCACCCTGGTCCCCATTTGCGACGCAAGCTCTACATACAGGGCATCAACGAGGCGAAGGTCCGAGCGCCGGGACCACGCGCCGGCAAGGAGCGGCGAGAGCGGCTGTCGCTGAATCGGAGCATCGGCAACTCTCCGAAGTCTGGTGGCGACCTGGCGTGGGGACAGGCGGCCGGAGCGCTGAAGGTGGCCGAGCGCAGACAGGATTTCCGCGTCGAAGTGGGCCGGCACATGCAGCTCTGAGTTGCGCAACGCTTCGACCACCTCGTCGGCTATCGGGCTTCCCACGAGGACATCGACCATCGCAGACGCGTCGACGACGAGGGGCTCAGTCACTCGCGGCTGCCCCCAACTCGTCGCGGGCCTCACGCACGGCCGCGAGCGCATCTTCGTGCCCGATTCCCGTAGCCGGCAGACGGGCGAGTTGGTCCAACCACTCGTTGGTCTCCGTTTCTCCAAGGGCTTCACGGAGCGCTTTCTGTGCCACGTTGCTGACATTGATGTCCGCACCTTTGACACGACGGGCCAGCTCGTCAGGAAGATAGACGTTGATTCGTGCCATGCGCATAATATACACACTATTCATGTTCTACGTATTGGGCAGCGTAGGTCCCGGGTGCGACACGGCCCCCAATCTGTCGCATCCAGGTGATATATATGAATCATGAATCTCATATATACTCGCGCTATGACCAAACGACTAGTCGACATCGCCGACGACAAGCTCGACCGAGCTCGGGAGATACTTGGCGCCGAGAGCATCAAAAGCACCGTCAACGGCGCCCTCGATGAGGTGATCGCCCTCGATCGTCGACGCCGGCTTCTCGACCGACTCGCGGAGCAGCGCGGAATCGACCTCGGCGATGAGCAGGTCATGAGTGACGCTTGGCGATAGCCATGGCCCACTATCTGGCCGACAAGTCGGCTCTCGCTCGTATGCACCTACCGCCTGTTGGAGAGCGGCTTCGGCCCCTCATCGAGGCTGGTGAGGTGGCAACGTGTTCGGTCGTCGACCTCGAACTGCTCTACTCGGCTCGGAGCTTGGAGGACTACGAGCAGCTACTCGATGAGAGACAAGGGCTGCCCACCGTCGAGCTAGCCCAGGAGACCTTTGACGACGCAGTCGAGATTCAGCATCGCCTGGCACGCGCCGGCCAGCACCGGCTCCCCATCCCCGATCTGATCATCGCCGCCGCCGCCCGATCGGCCGACCTCAGCGTCATTCACTACGACGCCGACTTCGAGCGCATCGCCGCCGCGGTCCACCTCGACCACGAGTGGGTGGTCCCGGTCGGGAGCGTCTGACCGGGAGCTCGGTGAGTCCGTCAAGGAGCCGGCGTACCTCGCTCTCCGCTCCGGCGCGCCCCGCGAGCAGTTCCGCTCGGGTTATGACCGAGTAGGAGAGGCGATCGTTTGCTCGTGCCCGCAGCTCGGCTGTGCCTCGGAGGTGATCCACGAGGACGTCGGTGTCTACGAGGTAGTCAGCCACGATCCCACTCGTCGCGATCCGGGATCTCGAACCCGGGATGAGTCCCGAGCGTCGACTCCAGCGCCTCCTGCCGGCTCGTCCTGGTGGCGAGGAACTGGTCGACCGCCTCCCGGATCAGGTCGGCGAGCGTGCGACCTTCTCGAGCCGCCCGCTCATCGAGTGCCAGCCTCTGCCCGTCCGTGAGGTATATCTGGGTTCTGGTTGACATGTACAGCATGATCGACATCGGCACAACGTACCGACTGCGACCCGCAGCCAACACCTCCCGCACAAGCTTTATTGTTTATGCCTATTGCTCTAGTTAGATTTAGCGTATACACTAAATCTGCACTGCCGACGGAAGGGCCCCGAATGGATCTGGGGAAACGACTACGAGCTGCTCGAGAGACTCGGGGATTGACACTCGCTGAGCTGTCTGCCCGATGCAACGTGGCGATTGCCAATCTGTCCCGCATAGAGCGCGGGTTGGCCGATCCGCGAGTCTCCACGGTCAACCGTATCTGCGAGGCACTCGGAATCCAGCCCTGGCACGACGGATCGGCCGATCAACCGCAGACGCTTCGAACGGTTCAAGAACGGGCCGCCCGAGGCAGGCAGCGTTTGGCCGCGCTCGAGCTGGCAAGCCCTCCCCCCCGGGCGCGCATCGCCCGCCGCGCTGCAGCGGGTGAAGACGTGAGGGAGGAGCTGGATTGGCTGATCGCATTCGAGGGTGACCGCTCGTGACGCCTGCGGACCTGCTGAATCACGCTCGTGAGGCTCCCGAGCATTCGCCCGAACGGGCGCTGTGGCTCGTCGCTGCAATCGAGCAGATAATCGGCAAGCCGCTCGTCCTGGTCGGTGGGGCAGCTGCCAACACCTACACCGGGGAATACATCCCGACCGACATCGACCTCATCGGATCAAGCATCGACTCAGCCGATCGGGCGAAGCTCGTTCAATACGGGTTCACCGACCCTGGTGTCGGGCATCGCCATGTCCACATCACCCTCCGTCCCGGGGAGGTGCCGGTGTATGTCGAATTCCCAACACCCCCGCTCGATGCCGAAGAAGTGACGGACGTTGCACTCGCCGACGGCGTTGTTGCTTCGATCATCTCCCTGCCCGACCTCGTCGTGGATCGGCTCAAACAAGCCACCGACGGGACGGGCGTCACTCGCGACGCAGCCATTGCCCTGATCGCAGCTACCTACGAAGAACTCGACTGGGAAGCCATCGATCGGCGGATCGCCAGCCAGGACGACGATCTCCTCAAGCTGGCCGAATGGGCGAAGACCATCCGCCAGGCCGTCATCCGAGCGCTTCGACAACAGCCATTGAAGGACTGATACCGCTCCCCCGCCTCCGGTGCGGTTGTGACTGGGAGGTCGGCCTACTTGGGAAGCTGCTCGGAGGCTTGGGCGGGTTCGTAGTCGCCGTGTAACACGTTCGGGTCAAGGTCGGCTCCGTTGGGCCATCCGATAGTGCCCAGCTCACGCGTCGAGGAAACCCGCCGTCCAGCATCCGCCCGTCACGAGCAAATCGCGCCCGCTGTCCTGCGTACATGGCGTGGAAATGCGGCGGATTGTGATCACCGAAATACATGGTGATCGTGATCCCATAGAACGAGGCGATTCGGGGCATGCCTCGAACGTACGTCGCACCTATGACACAGTCATGGGGACCAACACAATCCCTGCGGATTGGGCCGGCCCCCGCCTTCGGTGGGGTTGTGTCGGGGAGTCTTGACATATCATGAAACGCCTTGATAATGGAAGCATGAAGACGAAATTCTCCTCCCAAGCCGACGCTGATCTGCTCGAAGAGGTCCGGGCGATAGCAGACGAGGAGGGCCGCCATTTTCAGGCAGTCCTCCAGGAAGCCCTGACGGAGTGGGTCGAGCGAAAGAAGGGGGCGGCACCGCGACCAGAGGTTGTGGCGCACCTCAAGGCAACGATTTCGCGAAATCGGGACCTCTACCAGCACCTCGCCAAGTAGGTGGGCGAATACCTCACGGTCATCGAGGTGCTCTCAATACATGGGGCCATGATCGACGAGTTCGGGGGCACCGACGGAATACGGGATCTCGGAGCCCTCGAATCGGCAGTCTTTCGTCCCCAGACCGGTTACTACGAGGGACCGGTCGAGGAAGCAGCCGCCCTCATGCAGAGCCTGCTGCAAAACCACCCGTTCCTCGACGGGAACAAGCGCACTGCGTTCGCAGCCGCCGATCTCCATCTCCGGCTGAATGGTCTCCGGTATAGCGGCACCCCCTTCGAGGCCATCGAATTCATGGACGCGCTCTTTGAAGACAACACCGTCGACACGGTCGTGATCTCAAAGTTCCTGCGCGCGCACTACTCGAAGTTATAGCCCTACCTTCGGTGCGGTTGTGTTGGGCAGTGCGGGTGGGGGCCAAGAGGCCCAACGGAAACGGGGATTCTCAAGATGTCGCTGCCGCGACTCGAGCGCTCCATCAAACCAAGAGCAAACCGGGAACGCTTGACCGCAACAACCGCAACGATTCGGAGTGCCTGCTTCTCCTGCTCCTCTTATCGAGCCCTTGATCTAGAATGGCTCCAGACACAAGAGCACCACCAGAGCGCCAGGTCGACAAGCCTGGCGCTTGTCC
>SHLN01000289.1 GCA_004283105.1 Acidimicrobiia bacterium | reverse complement strand
GACCCGGTTCCTGGCGCTCGGTGACTCGTACACCGTCGGGGAATCGGTCGCGGTCGAGGAGTCCTGGCCGGGACTGCTGGCGGTCCGGTTGTCACTCGAGCCGACCGTTCTCGCTACGACGGCCTGGACGAGCGGTGAGCTCCTCGAGGCGTTCGACCGGAGTGGACCGGCGGGAACGTATGGGCTCGTGTCGCTCCAGATCGGTGTCAACGACCAGTACCGCGGGCTGTCTCTCGACGAGTTCGTTGCCAACTGGTCGGCATTGCTGGTCAGGGCACGGTCGGTGTGTGACGACGACACCGGCGGAGTGTTGGCGGTGTCGATCCCCGATTGGGGGGTGACCCCGTTTGCCACGGATCGTGATGGCGCGGGCGTAGCCGCCGATATCGACCGGTTCAACGAGGCGCTCGGCGCGATGACCGTCGAAGCGTGTATTCCATTGGTGGACGTGACGTCCATCTCCCGAGCGCACCCGTCCCTCGTGGCTCCCGACGGTCTGCATCCGTCGGGCGAGCAGTACCGCCGCTGGGTAGAGGAGATCGCCCCGGTGGCGGAGGCAGTGTTGGGTCGCCGGGACGGGTAGCGTGCCGGGATGATCTCACGCCAGCAGGCCATCGAACTCGACGAGAGCGACGCCCTCGCCGATTTCCGGGATCGGTTCGTCATTACCGATCCGGACCTCATCTACCTGGACGGCAACTCGCTCGGGCGGCTACCGAAAGCGACGGTCGACCGGGTCCGGGCGACCATGGCGGAGGAGTGGGGCGACGGCCTCGTCCGGAGCTGGCGGAGCGGATGGATGGCGGAGCCGGGATCGGTTGGTGCCCGGCTGGCCCCGCTCATCGGCGCCGATCCCGACGAGGTCTTGCTGACCGACCAGACCTCTCTCAACCTCTACAAGCTGGCATCGGCCGCCCTGGCGCATCAGGCGCCTCGCAGCACCGTCCTGACCGACTCGGGCAACTTCCCTTCGGACATCTACGTGCTCTCCGGCGTAGCCGGCGCCGCCGGCGGATCTGTTCGCATGGTGGGCGCCGACCCGGTTGCCCCCTCGACGTCGGCGATCGAAGCCGCCCTCGACGATCAAGTCGGCCTCGTGAGCCTCTCGCACGTGAACTTCAAATCCGGCGCCCTGCTCGACATGAGCTCGATCACGACGGCCGCCCACGAGGCGGGGGCCATGGTGCTGTGGGACCTCAGCCACTCGGTCGGCGCCGTTCCCATCGACCTGCGCGGCAGCGGGGTCGATCTGGCCGTCGGCTGCACGTACAAGTACCTCAACGGCGGACCCGGGTCCCCTGCGTTCCTGTACGTCGCCCGGCATCTGCAGGACACACTGGTCCAGCCCATTCACGGCTGGTGGGGGCAGGAGGACATGTTCGGGTTCGGGCTCGAATACGAGCCGGCGCCGGGGATGGATCGGTTCGCCACCGGAACGATGCCCATCCTGTCCCTGGCCGGAGCCGGGGTGGGGATCGATCTCACCGCCGAAGCCGGAATCGATCGGATTCGGTCCAAGAGCGTCGCCCTGACATCGTTGATCGTCGACCTGTTTGACGAGCTTCCCGCCGGGTACGGCTTCTCTCTCGGTAGCCCGCGCGACGACGGCGTGCGCGGCAGCCACGTGAGTCTGCGCCATCCCGACGGATACCGAATTACCCAGGCGCTCATCGAGCGCAACGTGATCCCCGACTTCCGCGCCCCCGACGTAGTCCGGCTCGGGGCCGCCGCGCTCTACACGCGGTTTGTGGACGTGTGGGACGCCTTTGAGCGACTCAGAGAGATCATGGAGAGCGGTGCCCACGAGGAGTTCACCGACGAACGCTCCGGGGTCACCTGACTAGCGTCACCGCATAGGAGGTCGACATGTACGTGGTCAGAAGAGTCTGGGATGCCCTGCCCGGTGAAGCGCGCCGGGTGGCATCGCTCGTGGCGGCGATGGGGGAGGAGTACGAGACGGCCGGCAAGCGGTCCCCGTCCCGGGTCTACTTCAACACCGCGACGGTGCCGGGGGATCGCAACCGGGTGTATATGGAGTGGACCGAGGAGGTCATCGCCAGCCCCTATCGGGACGATGTGGTCGCCAGCCCGTCCCGTGCCCAGGAGTTGTACGCCAAGGTGCGGGAGCTGACCGTCGACAGCTGGATCGAGTTCTACGAGCTCATGACTCCCGAGAAGGCCCTCGACGTCGGGAACGCTGCGCGTTCCTGAGGAGCTACTTCCTAGCTCCATGCTGTGGCTAGGTGCCTCTGGAACCGCGGGCACACCTACGGCCAGGTGCTCTCGATAGTGTCGAGCGCCTCCTGCACCGTGATCTCACCGTCCACGGCGCGGGTTGCTTCACTCCAGAAGCTCCCGATGCCGACCTCGGGCGGCATCTCATCCGACCCGTCGAAGCGCACCGGTTCGCCCAGCACCATGAGCTCGATCAAGACCTGCTCCTGAGGGCTGAACGCTCCGGGGTCAAGAGCTGTATTGGCGGTGAGGAACCCACTGAACTGATCCGGCACAACCTGGCCGCGGCGACGCGTCGGTAGCAGCCGATGGCTTGCTGGCTCACAGCTCACAGCTCACAGCTGGCAGCTATGAATTCAGGTCGTCGAGAACGTCCTGGATGGCCGGGGTGATGTCGTCCGGGCTTGCGATGGCAACGACGGTGCCGTTTGGGTCGTAGAAGATGAAGTTGTCGTCCTCGTCCTGTTCGACGATGGATCCCTCCCCGATGAACGGGCCGGCCGCCACCAGCTCATCGCCGTGGTACACCTCGACGGTTCCCTT
>SHLN01000087.1 GCA_004283105.1 Acidimicrobiia bacterium | reverse complement strand
GAATGCAATCCGAGCGGTGCTCGGATAGTTGCTGGTTGCTGGTTGCTGGTTGCTGGCTCGTGGTTCCTCGTCCTTCGTCCCTCGTCCCTCGTGCCCGTACCTGACCTCGGCAACCCGTAGGGTTGCCGCAAGCAACGCCTCAGGCGTTGCCGTTGACCGAGGGCCGTGAGGCCCTCGTTAGGCTTGGCGCATGACGAAATTGCTCACAGGAAAAGAACCTGCTCAAGCCATCAAGGATGAGGTCGCCGAGCGGATCACGGCGCTCGGGAAGCGTGTCGGACTCGCCACCGTTTTGGTTGGGGACGACCCGGCCAGTGAGGTATATGTGCGCATGAAGCACAAGGCCGCAGCCAAGGTCGGCATGTACACGTACGACCACAAGCTGCCCGCCGACACGCCCCAGGAGGAGGTAGAGGACCTCGTCCGGAGCCTCAATGCCGACCCGTCGGTGGACGGCATCCTCGTGCAGCTGCCGCTGCCCGATGGGCTCAACCCCGACACGGTCATCGACTGTATCGATCCAGGCAAGGACGCCGACGGGCTTCATCCCCACAGCCTCGGCCTCGTCGTGCTCGAACGCACCGGCGGAGCCATCCCGGCCACTCCCCAGGGCATCATGAAGATGCTCAACTTCTACGAAGTCGAAACGGAAGGCAAGGTGGCCGTCGTCATCGGGCGGTCGCGTCTCGTGGGACGGCCGATGGGCTTGCTACTGAATCACAAGAGCGGCGCCAACTCGACGGTGATCTTCGCCCATTCCCGCACCAGGGATCTTCCCTCCATCACCGCGATGGCGGACATTCTGATCGTGGCCGCCGGGCGACCCGGTCTCGTCGAGGCCGAGGGCGTCAAACCGGGAGCCGTCGTTATCGACGTCGGGATCAACCGTGTGGACGACAAACTCGTCGGCGACGTCGACTTCGACTCGATCTCCGAGGTGGCTTCGGCCATCACGCCGGTTCCCGGAGGCGTCGGCCCAATGACCATCGCCAGCCTCCTGCTCAACACCGTCGCCCTGGCGGAAGCGCGAGCTGAGGCCGGCTGACCCCGAAACGGTTTCCACAACTCACGACTATGAGGAGCGCACATGGCTACTGCCATCACAATGGGCCCCGACGGCCTGCAGGTACCCGACGATCCAATCATCCCGTTCATCGAAGGCGACGGCATCGGCCCCGACATCTGGGCGGCCTCGGTGCGCGTGTTCGACGCGGCGGTCGAGAAGGCCTACGGCGGATCACGCAAGATCGAGTGGAAGCAAGTCCTGGCCGGTGAAGCCGCCTTCGACGAAACCGGAGAATGGCTGCCCGAGGAGACGGTCGAGACGTTCCGCGAGTATCTCGTCGGGATCAAGGGTCCGCTGACAACGCCGGTCGGCGGCGGCATCCGCAGCCTCAACGTTGCGCTCCGTCAGATCCTTGACCTGTATGCCTGCGTGCGCCCGGTCCGCTGGTTCACCGGCGTCCCGTCACCGGTCAAGCATCCCGAGCTCATCGACATGGTCATCTATCGGGAAAACACCGAAGACGTCTATGCCGGTATGGAGCTCGAGTCCGGGACTCCTGAAGCAAAGGCCCTCCTCGACTTCGTCGGGAGTGAGTTCGGGTGGACGCCCCGGCCCGATGCCGGTCTCGGCCTGAAGCCGGTATCGGTCACCGGGTCGAAGCGGCTCATCCGGGCGGCTCTCAACTACGCGCTCGACAACAACCGGAAGAACGTCACCTTCGTCCACAAGGGCAACATCATGAAGTTCACTGAAGGTGCGTTCCGCGAGTGGGGGTACGAGGTCGTCCGTGACGAGTTCTCCGACCGCGCCGTCGGCTGGGAGGACTGCGGAGGCGACCCGGGCGACAAGATGCTCGTCAAGGACGTCATCGCCGATGCGTTCCTGCAGCAGATCCTCACCCGTCCCGCCGAGTACGACGTCATCGCGACGATGAACCTGAACGGCGACTACATCTCAGACGCCCTGGCCGCCCAGGTGGGTGGCATCGGCATCGCCCCCGGCGCCAATATCAACTACGAGACGGGCGTTGCCATCTTCGAAGCCACCCACGGCACGGCACCCAAGTACGCCGGCCAGGACAAGGTGAACCCCGGCTCGGTCATCCTGTCGGGCGCACTCATGTTCAACTTCATGGGCTGGCCAGAAGTCGAGCAGGCCATCGTGCGAGGCATCGAGGGCGCAGTAGCCGACAAGATCGTCACCTACGACTTCGAGCGCCTCATGGAAGGCGCCACCAAGGTCAAGACGTCAGAATTTGCCGACGCCATGATCGAACGGATGTAGGGAGGCAACCCGAAGGGTTGCCGTCGACGGTCGACGGTCGACGGTCGACGGCCAGAAGGCTGGTCGATCGTTGCTGCTTGCTGCTTGCTGCTCGTTGCTTGCCCGTTCAATCGCTCCAAAATGGACCACTTGGGTAAATCACCCAAGGAGTTGTTTCCGTGCTTAACTAGTCACCGTTCTAGTCCGATGAACATTGGGTGATATCGCTCGTTGCCGTCGACCGTATCGCGCTGGTTGAACATGATGGGTGGCTCCGGTGAAACGGGGCTTTCTCGCACAGTTCCTGGCGCTTGCCATGCTCGCCACCGTGCTCGTTCAGGTCGTGTCGATCGACGCGGCAGAGGCGGCGTTCGCGGCTACCCCGGTCGGACTCGAAACGGTCGGTATCAAGGAAGCCGGTCTCGCCTGGGCCGATTTCAACGAGGACGGCTGCCTGGACGTCATCGTCACCACGAACAACCCGGTGGGTCCCGATCAGTGGACCCAGCTGTACCAAAGCAACTGCTCCCTCCCGAACCCGACCTTCACCAATGTGACGGCGACTCATGCACCCGGCCTCGCCAATGCCCGGACCCACGGCCAGTCGCTCAGTCGCCAGGTGGCCTGGGGCGACATGAACAACGACGGCTATGTGGACTTCGTCGCCAACGACACCAGTCGCCTCTCGGTCTGGTTCAACAAGGGTCCGGCCGGCACCCCCGCCTACGGGTTCGGCGACGCCGGAGGTAATCCCGTTTTGCTTGTCGATCTGCCCGACCTTACCTCCGGGTTCAACCTGGAGGGTGGCGGACTCATCGACTACGACGGCGATGGCGACCTCGACATCATCATGGAGAACCATGACCTCGGTATCGAACTGTGGGACAACGACGGCACCGGCACGTTTACCTTCTGGACCGCGGCCGGGGATCCGAATGGAACCGGTCTTCCGGAGGCCGCCTCCTTCGGCGACTATGCCGCCATTACCGACTATGACGCCGACGGCGATGTCGACTTCCTCGCCAGGAAGGAAGCCACGGTCGACCTGTGGACCAACACCGGTGGGTCCTTCGTCTCGGGGGGCTTGAATATCACCACTCTCAATGCCAACAAGGGCGGTGTGGCGTTCTGCGACTTTGACGACGACGGGCTCTTCGACCTCGTGTGGACGGATCATCCCACCACCCAGGTGTATCGCCAGGGCCCGGTCGGAACGTTCACGGCCACCGGCGTGCCGGGTGTTCCGGGTGGAAGCAGCATCGACGGAGTTTCCTGTGGCGACTCAGACAACGATGGGGACCTCGACCTCTTTCTGACCGACACCAACGGTGTTGACCTTCTGTACCCGAATACCTCAACCCCGGGCGCTATCAGCTTCGGAGCGAGCACATTCGCCGGCGGGGCCGGCGACGGCGAAGGTGCTTCCTTTGCCGACTACGACAACGACGGCGATCTCGACATCCTCCTGAGCCAGACCGGGGCCGCCAACCAGTTGTGGCGAAACGACGCCTATCAGACCGGCGCGACCGACTACCTGTCGGTACGAGCACTCCATGACCTTGGCGGCGGGCTGAGCCGCGACGCCCTCGGGGCAACGATGCGGCTGTACGCCTGTGACGGTGTGACGGCGCTGAGCGGTGTACGGGAGATAAACGGTGGTCAGGGACACGGTTCGCAGGATCCGCTCGCCGTCCACTTCGGACTGCCGCTCGGATCAGATCGTGCCTACATCGTCCGTGCTCAGTTCCCGACCGGCGAGACCACGCAGACCGCCATCGTGCCGTCGAGCATCGCGGGATATCGACAGACCTCGGTCAACAACGCGTCCAGCGACCTCTCCGCCTGCCAGGTGCAAGGCACCGTCTTCGAAGATGTCGCCGGCAACCTGCTTCCGGGAGCCGAGGCGATTGGTGACGGCAGCAATCCGGGACGAACCGGCATCGATGTGCGGCTCTACCAGGACGACGGCGACGGAACTCCCGACGGTGGCGACACCCTCATCGATTCCGCCGTCACCGGAGCCGGCGGTTCTTACTCGTTGACGGCCGGCCTCGACGTCGACTACTGGGTGATCGCCGACGCCGCCGATGTGACGCCCTCCGCTGGTGGATCCGGCGTGGCCGAGCAAACCTACGGGCCCACCGGCGCGTGGTGCGCCGACGGCGCTGGAGGTACTAACCCTGCACGCGGCTCTGCCGGTGCTTGCTACGGCGGCCGCGCTGGCGACACAGCCGACAACTTCGACATCGCCACCGATGCCGAACAT
The DNA here is from genome assembly GCA_004283105.1 of Acidimicrobiia bacterium. GTDB lineage: Bacteria > Actinomycetota > Acidimicrobiia > Spongiisociales > SHLN01 > SHLN01. The sequence goes on along the minus strand of SHLN01000087.1, from coordinate 5,292 downwards.
GTTGCAGCGGTTGTCGGCCCGAATGCAACCGGCCGCGACTTCGGGTTCAGTTTCAATGTCGTGACTCGTACGAGCGATACCGACACCCAGGGGACGCTGCGGCGATTCCTCAACAACGCCATCACGGTCACCGGTGCCAACGCGATGCGGTTCGTTCCCGCCGTTCCCACCAACGCCAACTCGGGAGCCAATAACTGGTGGCGAACGGACGTCGCCTCGGCTCTTCCGGTGGTTTTGGGTGCGTCGACCTCCATCGACGGCGCGGCCTACGACCTGACCGATGGTACGACCGCGATCAACCCGAACGACGCCGACCTCGGCGCCGTTCGCACCGTCGGGCGGACCGGGGCATACACCACGCCGCAGCTCGATCCCGAGTACGAGATCCGCGGCTCGAACGCCATTCCCTACGGGCTGGACATCCAGGCGGCCTCGGCGGCGATTCGCAACATCAGCATCTGGGGGTTCGGTGACTACCTGCCTGCGCCGGTCGAGTCGGTCATTCGGGTGGGCGTCAACGCGGCAAGCTCGTTTGCCGCGCCGACCATTGAGCAGAATGTGATTGGAGCGTCGCCCGCCTCCTTCACCGATCCGGGTGCAGGACCTCGTTCGGGAGGCCATCTCATCCAGCTCCACGGTGTCGACGGTGGCACGGTGCAGAGCAACCTGATCGGGTTCGCCGGGTACAACGCCGTCGAGCTGGAAGACGACGCGGGCACCTGGAACATCCTCACCAACGAGATCCGGTCCTCCGGCCTCTCGGTCGGCAGCGGGGCCGAACGACAGGGTGGCATCGACATCGATGGCGACGCCTCTGGATCCCTCTTTCAGGGCAACCTGATCGTCGACACCGCCGCCGACGCGCTCGAGAACTGGAGGGGTCCGGGCGGCTTCACCGTGGTCGACAACACGATTGAGAACACCGGTCAACGGGGCGTCGAGAACATGGCGATCCGGGTGTTCGGAACGGGAACAATCATCGAGAACAACGTGTTGGACGGCGGGTCCGGGCCGGCCATCATCGTGGCCGGGGCGAACTCGTCGGCACCCTGGCCGGCCGCCACCGGCAACCGGCTGAGCCAGAACGAGTTCCGCAACAATGCCGGCAACTCGATCGACCTCATGGCCGCTTCGACCGTCGTGTCCGAGTACGACGACGGAGACGGCATCACCGTCAACGATGCCGCCACGCCTGCGACCTCTGGCAACATCGGCCTCGACTACCCCACCATCACGTCGGCTGTGGATGGGGGCGCCTCGACGACTGTCGCCGGCACGAGCTGCGCCTCGTGCCGGGTGGAGATCTATGAAGCGGTGGCCGGGGCCGGGGACACCCTCGCCGGCACCGACTACGGAGAGGGTGACCGCTACGTCGGCTTCGCCACCGCAGACGGATCCGGCAACTGGTCGTTCCTGGACGCCACCATCGGCACCGGCGACGTCCTGTCCGCCATCGCCATCGACGGCGCTAACAACACGTCTGAGTTCTCTGCCAACGCCACGGTCACCTCGGTTGGGTTCAGCGGCTCAATCTTCGAGGACATCGCCGGTGATGCAGTCAAGGATGGTGGTGATCCGGGGCGTGGGGGAGTGGACGTTCGCCTGTATCTGGACGACGGCGATGGAGTGCCCGATGGCGGTGACACGCTCGTGGATAGTGCGGTCACGGCGGGTGATGGCAGCTACTCGCTGATCGGGGGTGCGGGCAATCACTGGATCGTGGTCGATTCCACGGATGTAACGCCGTCGGCGGGTGGCACCGGTGTGGCCGAGCAAACTTATGGTCCGGTGGGAGCGGTATGCACGAACGGTGACTCGCCCGAGACGCAGACCACCAGGGGGACGGCCGGTCCGTGTTACGGCGGACGCCGTGGGGACGTGGCGGACAACTTCACCATGGCTACCAATGCCGAGCATGTCGCATTGGTGAATGGCGCCACTGGAAGTCTCGACTTCGGGTTCAGTTTCAATGCGGTGACCCGTACGAGCGATGCCAACACGCAAGGGACGCTGCGGCGGTTCCTCAACAACGCCATCACCGTGACGGGCGCCAACGCAATGCGCTTCGTCCCCACCGTCCCCACCAACGACACGGAACCGGTTGGTGACTGGTGGATCGTGACGCTGGGCGGGAGCCTGCCGGTCATCAGCGGTGCCGATACAACGATCGACGGCACCGCCTACGACCAGACCGACGGAGCAACCATCCGAGACACGAATGGCGGTGAAGGTGGCAACCCCGACTTCCCCGGCAAGTGGGTCGGCACCGGAGCGAACGGTGTGGTCGAAGACGGCGGCGACGACCCGACCCTTCCGAGCTACTTGAAGCCCGAACTGGAAATCGACGGCAACGATACCGGCCGGATTCTCGACATCGGAGGCGATAGCGTCACCGTGCGGCGCGTGTCGCTCTACAACTCGGGCGGCGTTGAGGCGGTCTATGTATCCGCCGGTACCGGTAGCGTGCTCAGGGAGAGCTTCGTTGGGCCACGCGCCGACGGGACCGAACCGGTCGCCGCCGACAAGACCGGGCACGGCATCGAGGTATATGACGGGGCTGCCGACGTCATCGACAACTTCTTCGCGTTCACCGGCGACGGCGCCATCATTGTCGGGGACGATTCCCTCGTGCAGGGCAACGACGTGTACTGGACGGGAACCGTCGGGACGCCGAATGATGGCATCAGCCTGGAGGCTGCAACTCCCGCCGACACGATCACGATCCGGGAGAACCGGGTCGACCAGGCGAATGCCTACGGCCTCGAAGGATGGAATGGTCCGGGCGGATGGACGATCGAGGACAACACCTTCTCCAACTCAGGACGCGGTGTCCACGCCGAAGGCGGCGGCGTGCGCTTGTTCGGTTCGGGATCAACCTTCGTGCACAACCGGGTGGTCGACAATCGCGACGCTGGTTTGGTGCTGGCCGAACGGAGCGCTCCCGGCAGCAACAAGTTCAACCTGATCTCGCAGAACTCATTCAGCGGCAACGGCGCCATCGCCATCGACCAGGACCAGACCAATATCGGTGCGGTCAATCCGAATGGCGACGGCATCACCGCCAACTCCGGTGCAGCCGCCACATGCGGCTACACCGTGGATCGGGTGAACGAGGGGATCGACTTCCCGGCCATCACCAGCGCAATCGACGGCGGTGCCACCACCACAGTGGCCGGTACAGCCTGTCCCAACTCGACGGTCGAGGTCTATCGGGCCGTCACCAACGGCTTCACCGACAACACCGATCCGATCGGTGGTACCGGAGTCGACCACGGAGAAGGTGCCACCTACGTCGGCTCGGCAGCCGTCGACGGCTCAGGCGACTGGACCTTCGTCGATGCCTCCCTCAACACAGCCGACGTCATCACTGCGCTTGCGTTCGACGCCACCAACAACACCTCGGAGTTCTCGGCGAATGCCACCGTCTCGGCCGCCCAGAGCATCTCGGGTGTTGTGTTCGAGGACGCGGTGGGTGACGCCCTCAACGACGGCGTCGTTGGTGATGGTCTCAACCCGGGCGTCGTAGGCGCGACGGTTCGTCTCTATCGGGATACCAACACCAATGGCCTGCCGGACGGCGCCGACACACTGGTTTCAACCCAGGTGACCGGAGCGGGCGGCGCCTACTCGTTCACCGGACTGGGGAACGGCACGTACTGGGTGACCGCAGATTCGGCAACGGTTTCTCCTGCGGCCGGGGTCGATGCGAGCTACTCGGCTACGACTCCACGGGCCGAGCAGACATACGGTCCGGATCGCGGCTGGTGCGCCGATGGGCTGGGAGCGACGGCCGAACGAACCGGCGCCGGGCCCTGTTACGGAGGACAGGACGGAGCGACGGCCGACAACGCCGCCACCCTCCCGGGATCAGAACATATCAGCAGGGCCGTCGTGGCCGGTGCGGCAGTAGCCAACGTCGACTTCGGGTTCAGCTACAACGTCGTGACCAACCTGCAAGCGGCCTTCGCCGGTGCCCTGGATGCTCCGTCGTACCAGGGATCACTCGACCAGTTCCTGCGCAACGCAAATGCCATCGTTGGTGTGAACGCCATGCGCTTTGTCCCGGCCGTTCCGACGAACGCGGCAGGCGGCGGCGGCACCTGGTGGCAGATCGACTACACCGGCACCATCGCAGGCCAGACGCCGGTCTTGAGCCACGACGCAGGCACCACCGTCGACGGGACGGCCTATGACCTGGCCGACGGCGTTGCGGTGCGCGACACGAACGGGAACTACCTCGGCGCCAACGCGCTCGGCGGCATGCTCGTCGGCGTCGGCGACGTCCCGCTTCCCCAGGTCGAGAAGCCGGAACTTGAACTCATACGCTCCGACTCCGGGATCGGGGCGGCGCTACCGGTCGACGCCAACGCTGCGACGAGCCAGAGCCCGGACAACTTCACCGTGCGCTCGATGGCCATCTCCGGCTGGGCCCGATCGATCTGGATGGCAAGCGTGGCGGGCTTCCGTCCGACCGGCGTCACCATCGAAGACAACGTGCTCGGGTCCGGGCCGAGTACGTTCGCCGATCCGGGCGTGCCGGGCACGATCCACGGCGTCTACGTCCGTGCCACCGACGGCGGCTCTCTGTCCAACAACCTGATCGGCTTCGTCGACAACGACGGAGCCGTCCTTGCCGATGTCACCGGCTGGACGATCGCCGGCAACGAGGTGCGGGAAGCAGCGCAGGTGAACGCTGGATCCGACGGCATCAACGACGGAGCCGGCAGCAGCGGCAACACCATCAGCGGGAATCTCATCGTCGACTCGGGTGGCTTCGGCCTCGACGGAACGACGACCGGCGACACGATCACGAACAACACGATCACGGGTTCGGGAGTGCTGGGCCTCCAGACCGCCGGCATCCGGCGCACGGCCGGACCGAACACCATCTCCTCCAACATCCTGACCGGAAATGCCGGAGCGGGCATTGTCGTCCCCGACTCCGACGCGGGCATGCTCATCAGCGGCAACCACTTCGGTGGCAATGGGACGATCGCCATTGATCTCGTCGCCCTGGGCGGCAGCAACGACGCCGGTGATGGTATTTCTGTGAATGATGGTGCGACTCCGGCCACGAGCGGCAACATCGGGTTGGATTATCCGGTCGTTACTGATGCCTATGACACGGGTCCGTCTTCGACCATCGTGGGGACGGCGTGTGCTGATTGCCGGGTCGAGGTGTATACGGCGGTTGCCGACGGTGACGGGAGCGACTCGCTAGCGGGTACTGATTACGGCGAGGGCACCGTCTACCTGGGGTTTGCTACTGCGGATGGATCGGGTGACTGGACC
>SHLN01000288.1 GCA_004283105.1 Acidimicrobiia bacterium | reverse complement strand
ACCTGCACCTGCTCCTCAAGTACGGATTGGAGGAGGCCACCGGTGAGCTTCCGCCTCCGACCCGGCTGCCCGGTCCTCCCCAAGTCACCGATCTCGGGGAGCGGCGCGGGGTAGGCTAACCCTCCACATGCCAGCTTCTCCGCTCGATTCGCTGCACCACGAACTGGGGGCCAGATTCGTCGATTTCGGCGGGTGGTCGATGCCGGTTCAGTATGAGTCCGTGCTCGACGAGCACCGCGCTGTGCGCGAGGCGGCAGGCGTGTTCGACGTCTCCCACCTCGGTCGAGTGCGTGTGTCCGGCGCGGGGGCCACCGATCTCCTGCGTGACCTGTTCTGTAACGACATCACAACCATCGGTCCGGGCCGAGCTCAGTACACGATGCTGCTCAACGACCGCGCCGGTGTGGTGGACGACATCATCGTGTGGAGGGTGGCGGAGGACGACTACATCGTCATGCCGAACGGCGTGAATATCGATGACGTGGCCGGGGCCCTCGATCGTTCAGCACCGGATTCGGTCACCATTGCCGGCAATCGGGAGGAGACCGCCCTCCTGGCGGTGCAGGGGCCGGAGGCGCCCGACTTGCTCGAACAGGTCACCGGATGGCGTCCCCGACGCTTCCGGGTCGACACCGTTGAGTTCGGGGGCGTTAGCTTCCCGGCGGCAGGGACCGGTTACACCGGTGAGCCCGGCGGAGAACTGATGATTCCCAATGAGCACGCCGAAGGTCTCATGCGGGCTCTGCTGGCTGCCGGCGGCGCACCCGCCGCCCTCGGAGCCCGTGACCTCCTGCGTCTCGAAATGGGCTACCCCCTCTGGGGGCAGGATCTGGATGAGGACACCTCGCCACTCGAGGCGGACCTCGCCTGGGTTGTCGAGTGGGATCACGATTTCGTCGGGAAGAAGGCGCTCCGCCGCCAGTACCGCAAGGGCGTCGCCAAGAGCCAGGTGGCATTCGAAATGAAGGGCCGTCGGATACCGCGGACTGGTTACCCGCTCCGGGCCGGGGGCAGCGTCGGCACCGTTACGAGCGGAAACTTCAGCCCCATCCTCGGCAAGGGAATCGGACTCGGCTACCTCTCCCCGTCACCGGTCTTCCACCGGTACTCACAGGTCGACGGCGACCCCGATCCGCCACTGGAGATCGAGATCCGGGGCGAGTGGGAGCCGGTCACGCTGTCGTCGACACCATTCATCAAAAAAGACTAATGGCAAAGAAGAACGAGTCGCATGTATTCGGCATCGATGTCGGAGGGTCCGGCATCAAGGGGGGCATCGTCGATCTCGAGGTCGGCGAGCTCATCACCGACCGCCACCGAATCCCGACACCCAAGCCCGCCACCCCGAAGGCCGTCGCCAAGGTCACCCGTCGGCTCGTCGATCACTTCAGCTGGGATGGGGCCGTCGGGGTCGCTATTCCCACGATCGTGCGTCACGGTGTCGTTCACTCGGCCGCCAATATCGACAAGGCGTGGATGGGGGAGGACGCGGTCAAGCGCTTCTCCAAGGCGCTCGACCGCCCGGTCAGGGTCCTGAACGACGCCGACGCAGCCGGCCTGGCCGAGCTCCATTACGGGCACGCCAAGGACTACGCCGATGGGGTTGTCATCCTCCTCACGTTCGGCACCGGGATCGGCAGTGCCATCTTCGTGGAGGGCGAGCTGCTTCCGAACAGCGAGCTCGGTCACCTGGAGTTCCACGGCGTTGATGCCGAGCACTGGGCAAGCGCCAGAGTTCGAGAAGACGAGAAGCTCTCCTGGAAGGCGTGGGGGGCCCGGGTCAACGAGTACCTGGCTCACCTCGAGTTCCTGTTCTCCCCGGATGCCTTCATCATCGGGGGAGGGGTGAGCAGGCGATCGGAGCAGTTCTTCCCCTACTTGAAGACATCCGCGCATATCATTGCCGCGGACCTCGAAAACCGTGCCGGCGTGGTCGGTGCGGCCTGGTACGCGGCTCAAGGAGGAGCGCCATGAGCGAGATAAAACGAGAAACGTCGCGCACCGGCGTAACGCTGGCAACCCGCGAGTGGCTCCCGGCTGGGAAGCCCACAGCCGGCGTTCTCATCGTGCATGGGCTGGCCGAGCACTCGGGGCGCTACGACCACGTCGCCGAAGCCCTGACGGCCCGAGGGTATGCCGTGCATGCGTACGACCAACGCGGTCATGGTGAGTCGGGCGGCGACCGCATGCATGTCGACGGCTGGGACGTTCTACTCGACGACGTCGAGGATCGGCTGTCGGCCATGACCTTTGAGGTCGAGGCGCCATCCATCCTGTACGGGCACTCTTTCGGCGGCCTGGTGGCGCTCGACTACTGCCTCACCCGCTCAGAGGTGCTACCCGATCTGCTCGTCCTGTCCGCTCCCGGCATCAAGTCGACCATCGCCAAGTGGAAACAGGTGCTCGCTCCGATTCTCGCCAAAGTGGCACCCAGGGCGGCGATACCGCTCGATTTCGATGGAGAGCACCTGTCGCGGGATCCGTCGGTCGGCGAGGCTTACCTCAATGACCCGCTCGTCGAGCTCAAGGCCAGCGCCCGGTTTGGGGCGGAGGGGCTCCAAGCCCAGAATCGGGTTGGTGAGCGGATGGACTCACTCAGCATCCGCACACTCGTCATCGCAGGCGGCAACGATGAGATCGTCCCACCGCACTCATCGCACAGCCTGGGCGAGGTCCCCGGCGTCGACCGCAAACTCTATCCAAATCTCCGCCACGAGATCCACAATGAGCCGGAGGGCCCGGAAGTGGTCTCCGCTATCGCCGACTGGATCGACGCCCAGCTCTAGGCGGCAGCCGCCGCCGGCCGTCGGCTATCGGCC
>SHLN01000287.1 GCA_004283105.1 Acidimicrobiia bacterium | reverse complement strand
TGAGCTAGGAGCGGCAAGCTGGTCGCGCCGGCCCGCACCCTTACTCGAACCGCAGCGCTGTCATCGGATCGACCCGGGACGCCCGCCTGGCCGGGACGTAGCCGGCCCCCAGGCCCACGAGACCCCCGAGACGGAGCCCTGCTCGGATCCGATCGCGGCAGAGACCCAGTTCGCTCCTCGTCAGCCCCAATCGAGCCCCGGCCACCAGCAGCAGGGCGGCCACCAGAACATTTACCGGCACGTACCAGATCGGAGACAGCCCGACCGCACTGTACGCAAGCAACGCGACGGAAAGGCCGGCAACGATGATTGGCCACCGGTACCGCCCGGCCTGGTGGGGAATCGGCTCAGACACGGGATGACCGTAGTCATCTCGATTAGTGATTCACGAGCTTGTTGAGCAAACTTCAGGGTATGGATCTCACACATTTCACCTTCGACATCGACTCCGACGGCATTGCCATCGTCATGATGGATCGTGCCGGCGAAGCCATGAATACGCTCTCCCCAGAGACCGGCGAGGACCTGGCCCTCATCATCGACCGCATCGAGCAGGATGACTCGATCCGGGCCGTGGTCATCGGGTCGGCCAAACAGGACAATTGGCTCGCAGGAGCCGACATTCGATGGTTCGCCAGTCTCACCGATCCGGCCGAGGGAGAGGCGGCGATGCGGGCGGGCCAGGAAGGGTTCAGCCGGCTTGAAGCCCTCCACCGCGAGCGCGGAAAGCCGGTGGTGGCGGCCATCCATGGAGCCTGCCTGGGCGGCGGCCTGGAGTTTGCGCTGGCGTGCGGAAGCCGCGTCTGCTCGGACGACGAGAAGCGCACCCAGCTAGGACAGCCCGAAGTGAAGCTCGGACTCCTCCCCGGAGCAGGAGGAACCCAGCGACTCCCCCGACTCATCGGGATTGCCCCGGCCCTCGACCTGATCCTCACCGGCCGCACGATCCGGCCCCGCAAGGCACGCAAGCTCGGCCTCGTCGACGAGGTGGTACCGAAGGCAGGCCTCATGGAGGCGGCCCGTGCGCGTGCTCTCGCGTTGATCGACCCACCCCCGGTGGAACCCCCTAGTCTCGCCGACCGGATCAAGGCCCATCTCAATCCGGCCGCGATGCAGAGGCTGGCCCTGGAGACCAACCCGGTCGGACGCCGGGTCCTCTTTGCACAGGCAGAGAAGGCCATGTTGAAGGAAACGAAAGGCAACTACCCCGCGCCCGTCGCCGCGCTCGAGTGTGTTCGGATCGGATACGAACAGGGAGTTGCCGCCGGTCTGGCAGCCGAGCAAACGGCGTTCGGGCGATTGGTCGTTTCCCCCGAGTCGATGGCGCTCAGATCCATCTTCTTTGCGACCCAGGAACTGAAACGCGATCCAGGCACTACCGGCGATGCGGAGCCGCGCCAGATCGAAACCGTCGGCGTTCTCGGAGGCGGCCTCATGGGTGGTGGCATTGCCGCCGTGAACACGACGAGGGCAAAGGTCCGTTCGGTCATCAAAGAGGTCGACGAGGCCGGTGTCGCTCGCGGGCTCGACTACGTCCAGAAGGTCCTGGATGGACAGGTGAAGCGGCGCCGGATGCAGAAGGCCGACGCCTGGCTCGCCATGAAGCGACAGGTGGCCGGAACCACGAGCTACGACGACCTGGCGGATGTGGAGCTCGTGATCGAAGCCGTGTTCGAAGATCTCGATCTCAAACGATCGGTGCTGGCAGACACCGAAAAGGCAACAGGATCCGACACCATTTTCGCTTCCAACACCTCTTCGATCCCGATCGCAGAGATTGCGAACGGTGCGGCTCGCCCCGCCAACGTCGTCGGCATGCACTACTTCTCGCCGGTCGAGAAGATGCCGCTGCTGGAGATCATCGTGACTCCGGAGACGGCCGACTGGGTGACCGCCACCGTGGTGGCATTCGGCAAGCGGCAGGGAAAGACGGTGATCGTCGTAAACGACGGGACCGGGTTCTACACCACCCGCATCATCGGTCCGTACTCCTCCGAGGTGCTCTATCTGCTCGAGGATGGCGCCACCATCGAGGAAATAGACAAGGCCATGGTGACGTGGGGCTTCCCGGTCGGACCGGTCACGTTGAGCGACGAGGTCGGCATCGACGTCGGCGCCAAGATCGGCAAGATCCTCGAGAAGGCGTTTGGAGACCGGATGGCGGCTCCCCCGGCCTTTGAGGCGCTAACGGCCGACGATCGTCGTGGCCGGAAGAACGGACGGGGCTTTTACACATACGAAGACGGGAAGAAGGGCGACGTCGACGAGACCGTGTACAACGTGCTCGGCGTGACCCCTCGCCCCGGCACCGTATCGCGCCACGACATCCAGCAACGGTTGTCTCTCCAGATGGTGAACGAAGCCGTCCGCTGCCTGGAGGAGGGCATCCTCCGCTCCCCACGTGATGGTGACATCGGAGCCGTGATGGGACTCGGTTTCCCCCCCTTCCGGGGCGGCCCGTTCCGCTGGGTCGACCAGGTCGGCGTCGACACCGTCGTCGAGCAACTACGTGACCTGACCGGCACCCACGGCGACCGCTTCTCCCCCAGCCAGATGCTGGTGGAGATGGCGGAAAAGGGCGACAGCTTCTTCTAGAGCCGGCCGTCGGCCCTCGGCCATCGGCCGTCGGCAAGAAACGAGGGTTGCCGTCTGGGTAGCGACGGCTGCCGCAGCGTTGTTCTCGGATGACCAAAGGCCGGCTTGGCCGATAGCCGAAAGCCGATAGCTGAAGGCCGGCTTGGCCGCAGGCCGATAGCCGATAGCCGATGGCCGGTCGGCCGCAGGCCGCCTACCCCATCACCGCTTCGATCTGGTGGGATGCCACGATGAGCGAGTGG
>SHLN01000002.1 GCA_004283105.1 Acidimicrobiia bacterium | reverse complement strand
GCCCTCAGCAACTTGGCCTGGCGATCCTCGCCTCCGGGCACCAATCGGCCGTTGGCGTTGACCACCCGCCACCAGGGGAGCCCCTCGGTTTGCTTCAGGAGGTTGCCGACGGCGCGGGCGGCACCGGGAAATCCGGCCTGCTCTGCGACCTCGCCGTAGCTGACGACCTCCCCCGGCTCGAGCCCTCGCAGAACAGCAATGGCGGCTTCAGTGAATCCCTCCTGCATGGAGTGATTATCGCTACTCGCCGTTTGTCCCGGCCTTCTCGCCGGGCCGCCAGAACGTGGCGAGTTGGAGCGCCGACAGGGCAACGGCTCCAGCCACGAAGAACACCCCGATCCAGGCGTCGAGAGTGTGGTCGATTCCTATCTGGTAATCGAGCGACCAGTCGCCCGGACCGGCGATGGCGAGCGCCGTGGCTGCGAAGGCGAGCGAGAACACGTACTCCCATCCTTCGACGTCGATGCCTTCCTTCATGAACGCCGTGATGAAGAACCCCGCTGGTTTGTGCACCGTCCAGAAGGCGACAGCCATTATCCCGACGACCGCGGCCGCCGCCAGGCTGTTCACGAGACCGAGGATCAGGAGCGCTCCGGCACCGATCTCGGTTGCCGTCGACATGAACCACTGGAGGGGGGCCTGTTTGAAGCCAAGCCAGGCGAACCACTTCGTCGTCTTCTCGCGACCCAGGGCGTGCTTGATGCCATGCGCCAGGAACACAGCGCCGAGACCGAGTCGCAAGATGAGCATGGCAAGGTTGAATGCATTGTCGTGCATGGCGCCTCCTCAGGCTTGGTTGTCAGCGAGAACGAAGATCCGGCATCGGTTCTTCCCTAACGCCCGGGAACATGATGCCGATCGCCCTGGTTGGGTGTCAACAAGACCCGAGAGGAACCACTGCCATGGCCGATTCGCTGCCACGCCTGCCCGATGACTTCGAGCCCACCCGGGCCACTCTCCACGCCTATGCCCACGCAGTAGGCGCCGTACCCCGGGCTCATGCCGAACCCCATGACCTGTGGTGGCACGTCAGCTTGAAGGTCACCGATCGCGGGTTGGAGACCGACAGGATGAGTCTTCCCGACGGTGGCACGTTCAACCTGCGCATGGATCTCGAGACCCATGAAGTGGTCGTCGATGCCGAGCAGGAGACGAGGATTGCGATGACCGATGGCATCACGGGCACCGACATGGGGGACCGTCTCATTGCGGCGGTGGCGGCCCTTGGCCTGGACGGCGAGTACACCCGGGAGAAGTTCGAGAACGAGGAAGCCCGCCCATACGACCCGGCTGCTGCGGCCACCTATTTCGCAGCCGCGACCACGGTCGACCGGGTCTTCAAGCAGCACCTCGGGTCGCTCGACGGCGAGGTGAGCCAGGTGCAGCTCTGGCCCCACAACTTCGACCTTGCCTGCGAGTGGTTCGGCACCAGGGTCGAGACCCACGAGGAGGAAGGGGTGGTCACTGAGTACCCCTCGCAACTCAATCTCGGCTTCTATCCGGAGGGTCGCGCCTACTTCTACTCAAACCCCTGGCCGTTCGAGGCCGACAAGCTGCTGGAAATGCCGCTCCCCCACGGAGCCGAGTGGCATACGGAAGGATGGGAAGGCTCGATCCTCTACTACGACCAACTAGCCGGCGACCCCGACGGACTCACAAAACTCGCGGATTACGCGAGGGCGGTGTTCAAGGTAGCGTCGCCGACGCTGGCCTAGAGCTGTGGGCTATGAGCTGTGAGGTGTGGGCAAGAGTCCCCTTCACTGGGGCTCCCGCTTGTGATATCACCAAGCGGTGCAGGACTTCCGCAAGCTTGATGTCTGGAAGCAGTCTCATGACCTGGTGCTCGAGGTCTATCGGTCGACTGCGGACTTTCCCGGTTACGAGCGATTCGGATTGAGCCAGCAGTTGCGGCGCTGCTCGGTATCCATTCCCTCGAATATCGCAGAAGGAGCTTCGAGGCCTACGGATCGAGATTTCGCAAGATTCGTAGCAATGGCAATCGCCTCGGCGAGCGAGGCCGAGTATCAGCTCCTCCTAGCCCACGACCTTGGCTATGTGGGCGGAGACAGGCATGAGTTGCTGAGCAACGCAGTGGTATCGATCCGCCGGATGCTCATTACTCTCCACCGGCGCTTGGCTCATAGCTCATAGCTCACAGCTCACAGCTCTATTCCACCAACCTCAACGTCCCCGGCAAATCCATCTTGCGCATGCGGCGTACGGTGAGGAGCGGGGCCATCGTGACGACCACGACTCCCATGATGACGACGGCAACCAGCGTGCCGGTCCCGATGATGGCGGGGAGGGCGAAGTCGGGAAGTGTCTCCGTCAGCAAGATCTGGGTCATCCACCACACCATGGCGAACCCGCCGGCCACTCCGACGAGGGTGGCCAGGACGCCGATGAGGAGGCTCTCGGTGACGGCCATGCGCAGCGCTGTGCGCACTCTGACTCCGAACGCAAACATCGTTGCGTGCTCGCGCGCCCGCGCCTCCAGATTGATGGATGACGTGTTGAACGCGATGAGGAGCGCCAGCAGGAGGACAACAAACACCATCATCTGGATGATGCCGAGTAGCTCGTTGAAAGCGTCTCGTACCGCGTCGGTTACGGCGGTCACCGACTGAACCGACGTGACCTGCTCGAGCTCGAAGAGCTCGACCTGCACGTCTTCGGTGCTGAACCCGGCAGCCGGGAGCAGGTTCATGCCGTTCGTGATGCCGGCCAGGTTGAACTGGTCGGCCCGGGAGAGGTCCATGTAGGCGAGACTGCGCACCGGATGGGGATGGGTAGCCGTGAGTGGGAGTGGAGTGTCGACGAAGGCAAAGGACGTCGCGCCAACGCGCTGGGGATGCCGAATGGTTACCGACTCACCCACCGAGACACCCAGGTCGGCAGCCGCCTTTTCGCTCAGGATGATGCCGTCCAACCGGCCACCGTCCCCGGTACTGAGAGTCGGGTGCCACATCCCGTTCTCGAGGTCGGCGAGCTCGATGAAGATGTCGATGTCCTCTTCGGCGACGATCGAACCGGCCAGCAAGAGCCGGGGCTCGGCCACGGCGACTGAGTCGGCGGCTTCGACTGCCGCGACCTCGGATGCAATGGGCCGGAAGCCGTCGAGCCCAACCGATATCCGATCCGACTCGCTTCCCACCGCCTCGACCTCGGCGGTATCGACTGCTTGGAAGACCGAATCCATGATGCCGAGGAACCCGACCAGAACGATCAGGGCGGCGGCGATTCCGGCGATGGTGAGGGCCGTCCGGCGCGGGGTGCGTCGCAGGTTGCGGAGGGGTATGACGGAGAAGCTATTGCCGATGGTGCGGCGCCGGCCGGTCATCGAGCCCCGGCCGGTGAGGTCGGGACGGATCGCTTCGATGGGGCGGACCCGCACGGCTCGCCATACCGGGATGGCCGAAGCAACGAATGGCACCACCAATCCGATCACAGCCACTCGTGCGAAGACTCCGTACTGGAAGTCGGTGATCCACACCGGGAGCGGGATGAAATCGTCGAAGATGCTCGCCATCCCGTTGCCGATGAGCGTTCCGACCCCGATGCCGAGCGCCACGCCGAGTATGGCGATCTGGGCACTCACGAGCAGGGGCCGGAATGCCAGCACCCGGGGCCGGATCCCCAATGCCATTCCGATGCCGATCTCGCGGCGCTGCTGCTCCGCCAAGCGGTGGATCAGGTTGAAGGCAGCTCCCACCGCCCCGGCGAACAACAACAACGCGAGCACGTTGAACATCGCCTGGTCCTGGTCGACGTCGGTTGTGAGGGAGGTGTAGGAGAGGTTGTCGTCCCGGGTGAGGACCGTGGCGCCGACGGGCAGCTCCGTCAGGGCCGTCTCGAGCTCGGCCTGGATGGCGTCGCGGTCGGTGCCGTCGGCCAGGGTCAGGACGAGGTTGTTGACCGCACCCGGCATCCCGCTCAGCTCCTGGGCCGTCTCGAGGGTCGTGAACATGGCGCCGAAGGTCGCCTCGGTCATGAACATCTCGCCCTCGGGCGCCACCGCGAAGTACTCCGGAGTGGTCGCCTGGCCGACGAATTCGACGGTCCGGCCCCCGCTCACCTGAATGGTGCCGGTCGCGGGGAGCTCGTAGAAGCGCGCGAAGCTGCGTTCGAGCATGACCCGGAGTTCCCCGGCGTCATCGGCGGTGAGGAGCCGCCCGGTGTGGGCGAAGTGGGAATTGACGGACGGTCCACCGTCGGAGAAGTCAGAACCGGTGATCTCTCCTCGCGCCAGAACGATCTCGTCACCGGTCGAGGCATCCACCTGGGTGGGGACGATGAGCCGTTCCTCCACCCCGGTGATGGATTCGGCACTCGGAATGGTGAAGACGAGGGCGGCGATCTCCCCGTCTGAGACGAAGCTGCCGGTGGCGAGATCCACCCGCAGGTCGTACATGGCGAACTCGCCATAGTTCAGGTCATAGGACACTCGCCGCCACTCGGCGCTTGACGTCAACCCGGCGTATCCGCCGGTGCCGATTGCGATGACGAGGGCAATCGCCAGCACCTTGGCCCAGTGCGATCGGAGATCGCGCCACGACCAGCGGAGCAGCAAACGCAATGTTGTCATCAGACACCCCCTACCAATGCAGTTCGGCGACCGGTGCCTTGCCGCCTGCGGGCGGTCCGTCACTCACGACCCGGCCGCTCGACAGCTCGACCACGCGGTCGGCCATGCGGGAAATCTCGCGATTGTGGGTCACGACGAGCACGGCCCGGCCGTTGCCGGCTTGCTCCTGGAGCAGCTCGAGGATCTGGACACCGGTCTGGAAGTCGAGCTCTCCGGTGGGCTCGTCACACAGCATGATGGGATTGCCGGTTGCGAGAGCCCGCGCAATGCCGACCCGCTGCTGCTCACCACCTGAGAGCTCGTGCGGAAACCGATCGCCCTTGCCGCCCAGACCGACGCTTTCGAGGATTGCGTCGGGATCGGAGTCGGATCCGGCCGCATCGATCCCGAACAAGACGTTCTCCCGCGTCGTCAATCCCGGGAACAGGTTGAAGGCCTGGAATATGAAGCTGACGGTGCCGGCCCGGAAGTCGAAAAGCTCGCCGCGCGAGGCGGCAGTGATGTCGACACCGTTGACCCGGACCAGGCCGCTCGTGGCCGTGTCGAGTGCTCCCACGATGTTGAGGAGCGTCGTCTTGCCGCTCCCGGATGGTCCGAGCACCACGACGAATTCTCCCTCCGAGACGAGTAGTTCGACATCGGCCAGGGCGGTCACAGCCAGTTCACCTTCGCCGTACCGCTTCGTCACGTCTTTGAGTTCGATCAACATGTCACTACCTCGCTTGGTCGGCCCGTTCGCTGAGGAAGCGATCGACGAGGATCGGATACTCGGCGGCGAACCAGGAATACACGTCGTACAGCTCTTGCAGGTGGGGCCGGGCGATCTCGCGGTCCCCGAAGCGCGTGAGCGCCCGCTCGGCCATGTCGCGGGCGGCGTTCAAGGCGTCGACCCGGCGACGCACCAGGCTGAGGATTGCCCCGTGGTGGATGGTGAAGTGGTCGCGCCGCTCCCCGGACAGCCGTATGCGGTCGACCAGCCCCAGTGAGATGAGGACCCGGGTGGCGGTGCTGATAGCGCTGGGGGAAGAGTCGAGGGCTTCGACAAGGTCGGCCGCCGAGACCTGTTCGGCGTCGACAACCAGCAGATATCCCCATACCCGGCCGGCCATTCGGCCGTAGCCGAGCCGCTCGAACAGGGCCCCCATCTCCTCTACGAACGTGAGCTCGTCTCTCTCGACCATGGATGACTCTCCTCCATATTCCGAACTTTCAGTATTTCTCGAATATTCAGAATGCGGTAGGGGCGAAAGTCCTATCCGGCCGTCGGCCGTCGGCCATCGGCCGGACACCGTACAGGCAAGGTCGTGCTGACAACCCTCGCCTCCGTCAACTCAGGATGCCGCCATCAAAGATCGAACATATGTTCGACTAGAGTGGGTCCATGGCGGCGGCAGCCACGATCCTTCATGCCGACCTCGATGCCTTCTACGCATCGGTCGAGCAGCTCCTCGATCCGTCGTTGCGCGGGAAACCGATTGCCGTCGGCGGAGGCGTCGTGCTGGCGGCGTCTTACGAAGCGAAAGCGTTCGGAGTGCGCGGCGGGATGCCGGGGCGGCTGGCCCGGCAGCTGTGTCCACACTTGCAGTTCGTCGGCGGTCACTACCAGGAGTATCAGCGTCTCGGGGACGCTGCCATTGATGTTGTGCGCGACTTCACGCCGCTCATCGAGCGGGTCTCCATCGACGAAGCGTTCGCCGATGTCACCGGGTCGGTTCACCTGTTTGGGCCCCCTGTTGATATGGCGCAGATGATTCGCAGCCGGGTGTCCGAAGAGGTCGGGCTTCCCATCTCGGTCGGCGTTGCCCGTACCAAACACCTGGCCAAGATCGCTTCCCAGGTGGCAAAACCGGATGGCCTGGTTGTGGTGGAGCCCGAGACCGAGCTCGACTTCCTCCACGACCTGCCGGTAGAGCTCATGTGGGGAGTCGGCCCGGTAACGAAGGAACGCCTCGCCGAAATCGGTGTGCTCACGATCGGAGAATTGGCCGAAACCCCGGGCCGGTCGCTCGAGCGGCTCCTCGGTCGGGCGGTCGGCGGCAAGCTCGGGGCGTTGGCCTGGAACCGGGACCCGCGGGAAATCGAAACCCATCACCGCGCCCGCTCCGTGAGCGCCCAATCGGCGCTTGGCAAGAAGCCGGCAACGGCAGAGGTAATCGGGCCGACCGTGCGCCACCTGGCCGACCGGGTCGCCAGCCGGATGCGGGCGAAGTCCAAGGCCGGGCGGACCGTTACGGTCCGGGTCCGGTTTGCCGATCTCCGGGCCGTCACCCGGTCGGTAACGCTGCCGGCGGCCATCTCCGCCACGTCGATCCTCGCCGCGATCGCCGCCGACCTGGTTGCCGCCGCCCTGGACGATCACTCCGATGAGAAGGTGATATCGCTGCTGGCAATTGGTGTTTCTCACCTCGAGAACGATGCGGCCCTCCAGCTAGAGCTTCCGTTTGAGCTCGAGAACGAGGAGCGACGTCCCGGGACCGAGAAGGGCGCAGCCCGCTGGGTCCTCGACCGGGCCGTGGACGCCGTTCGGGATAAGTTCGGTCGGGAGTCGGTCGGCTACGGCTCGGTGGCGTTGCGCGAGGGCGGTTCTGTTCCCGATGACTTCCGCGAGCTGGCCGAGAAAGAGCTGTGAGCGACGAGCTCGCGGCCGAGCGGCGGTAGCGTGCACGGAATGGATATCAGCTCCTACGATGCCGAACGGGACTTCGACGCCGTGGTCCGAATCTGGCGCGAAGTCGGATGGATCGACAGCGACTCCGAAGCCAAAGCGATGGAGTACTTCCTCGACGGGACCGACTGCTTCGTCTCGTTGATCGATGGGAGCGCCGAGTGTGCGGTCATGACCACCCCCGGCCTGATCCGCTATCAGGATGTCGACCTTCCGCTGTCCATTGTCAGTGGCGTCACGACGTCGCTGGTAGGTCGGAAACTCGGCCTGGCCTCTGGTCTCACCGCCCATGCGGTCGGCGAGGCCGGCAGAGGCGGGGCGGCGGTGTCGATCCTCGGGATGTTCGAGCAAGGCTTCTACGACCAGTTCGGGTTCGGATCGGGAAGCTACGAGCACCACATCCGGTTCGACCCGGCCTCGCTGCACGTGGATGTGCCCTATCGGGCTCCGGTGCGGCTCACCGTCGACGATTGGGAGGATGTGGCCGCCGCGTTCTCGACCCGCTATCGCCGGCATGGTGGAACGACGGCCCACCCGCCCGGGTTTATCCGGGCCGAGATGATGTGGGCCGACAAGCCGTTTGGGCTCGGCTACCGGTCGGAGACCGGCGAGTTGACCCACTTCATATGGGGCCGCACAAAGGGCGAGAGCGGCCCCTACCGGGTCCAAATGCTCTCCTATCAGACGACCGACCAATTGCTCGAGCTGTTCGAGCTCGTATCGGTCCTCGGTGATCAAGTTCGGTCGATCTCCATTACGGAGCCAAGCGGCATTCAGTTACAGGATCTCGTGCGTCACGTGGTCCGCCAGGAGATCGCCACCGCCAAGTCCGATCACGCCTTCCGGCATGTCTCGGGCACCTGGTGGCAACTTCGCATCCTGGATCTCCCGGCCTGCGTGGCCGCTCGCAGCTACGAGGGCCCGCCCGTCCGGTTCGTGGCCGAGATCACCGATCCCCTCGAAGCGATGCTCGATGGAGACTGGACCGGCGTAGGCGGCAGCTACGTCGTGACGATCGGTGAGCACTCGGTCGCGGAGCCAGGATCCGACGACAGCCTTCCCGTCCTGTCGGCATCGGTGAATGCGTTCTCCCGCGCCTGGTTCGGGGTGCGGTCGCCCTCGGGTTTGGCCGTGACCGACGACCTGACCGGCCCGGCTGACCTCATCGCCGATCTCGACCGCGCACTCGCGCTTCCCGTGCCCCACCCCGACATGTTCTTCTAGATCGATGAGAGAAGCAGGCGCCGGGCTCAGGTAGCCTCGATCAACCGTCGAGCGAGCGGAGGCGCAATGACCGGGACCCAACCGGAGTATCAGTCGGGATTCGGGAACGAGTTTGCATCCGAAGCACTGCCGGGCGCCCTGCCCGACGGGCAGAACAACCCCCAGCAGCCGCCGCTCGGTCTCTACACAGAGCAGCTGTCCGGAACTGCCTTCACGGTTCCCAACGCCCGCAATCGTCGGAACTGGCACTACCGGATCCGTCCGTCCGTCCGCCATGCCTGGCAGTTCACCGAGGTCGAGAACCATCACATTCGCACTGCCCCCAGTCGGGAGACCGAGCCACCCATCGGCCAGCTGCGCTGGAATCCGCCTCCGTTCCCCGATGAGCCGACCAACTTCCTGACCGGCATCCGCACGGTCGCCACCAACGGGGACGCCCATACCCAGACCGGTATGGCCGCCCACCTGTACTTCGCGACCGAGTCGATGACGAACACCTACTTCTACAACGCCGACGGCGAGCTCCTCATCGTCCCCCAGGACGGGGTGCTGCGGTTCGCCACCGAGTGCGGGGTGCTCGTGGTTGCCCCGGGGGAGATCTGCGTGATCCCGCGTGGCATGAAGTTCAGGGTCGACCTCGTCGACGGTCCGGCCCGCGGCTACATCTGCGAGAACTACGGGACCTACCTCGAGCTGCCCGAGAAGGGCCCGATCGGCGCAAACGGCTTGGCCAACCCCCGCGACTTCCTCTATCCGGTCGCCGCCTTCGAGGACACCGAGGAGGCGGGCGAGTTGTACGTGAAGTTCGATGGTCGCCTGTTCATGGTGGAGCTCGACTACTCCCCGCTCGATGTGGTCGGTTGGCACGGCAACCACGCCCCCTACAAGTACGACCTCAGCAAGTACAACGTCATCGGGTCGATCAGCTTCGACCATCCCGATCCGTCGATATTCACCGTCCTGACCTCCCCTTCCCCGGACGCAGGCGTTGCCAACATCGACTTCGCCGTGTTTGCCGATCGGTGGCTGGTGGGGGAGCACACGTTTCGGCCCCCCTACTATCACAAGAACATCATGTCGGAGTTCATGGGAATCCTGTACGGCGTCTAC
Organism: Acidimicrobiia bacterium; assembly: GCA_004283105.1. GTDB lineage: Bacteria > Actinomycetota > Acidimicrobiia > Spongiisociales > SHLN01 > SHLN01. Next base: position 21,066 of record SHLN01000002.1, on the reverse strand, counting down.
GACGCCAAGGAGGAAGGGTTCGAGCCGGGCGGCATGTCATTGCACAACATGTACTTCCCGCACGGGCCCGATCACGATGCCTGGCTGAAGGCGACGAGCGGAGACCTCGAGCCCGAGAAGCTGTCCGACACGATGTCGTTCATGTTCGAGACCCGGTACCCGCTCATCCCGACTGCCTATGCCGCCTCGGTCCCCGCCTTGCAGGACGACTACCCGTCGGTGTGGCACGCCCTCGAGAAGCATTTCACAGGCTGACCCGGGCCGCCCGGAGCGGACTCGTGTTATACCTAGGGCAGTCGCGGGGAGGATGTTCATGACAGATCTGATGCCGATTCTTGGCTACGACGCCCTCGAGTTCTACGTCGGGAACGCCCGGCAGGCAGCCCACTACTACCGCACTGCCTTCGGTTTCCAGGTGGTCGGGTATGCGGGACCCGAGCACGGGGTGAGAGACCGGTGCTCCTATGTTCTCGAGCAAGGCGGCCTTCGCTTTGTGATGACGGCCGGCCTCGGCCCCGAGTCCGAGATCGTTCAGCATCAAGCTCTGCACGGTGACGGCGTCAAGGATGTGGCATTCGCCGTGCCGGACGCCGAGGAGGCGTTCCGGGTAGCCGTCGAGCGCGGGGCTGAGCCCCACCGGGAGCCGTATGTAGACGAGGACGAGCACGGAAAGCTCATCCGGTCGGCCATCAAGGCGTACGGCGAGACCATCCACACGTTCGTCGACCGCTCGAACTACGAGGGCGTGTACGCCCCGGGCTACAAGCCGACCCGCCATCAGCAACCCGGCGAGTCCACCGGTCTGCAGTACGTCGATCATGTCGTGTGCAACGTCGATCTCGGCGACATGGACAAGTGGGCCGCCTACTACGCCAACATCATGGGCTTCACCCAACTCCACCACTTCGACGACGAGGCCATTTCTACCGAGTACACGGCCCTCATGTCGAAGGTGCTGTGGGACGGGACCGGGCGCATCAAGCTCCCCATCAACGAGCCGGCCCAGGGCAAGAAGAAGAGCCAGATCGAGGAGTACCTCGATTTCTATCGGGCACCCGGCGTACAGCACATGGCGCTGGCCACAGACGACATCGTCCAGACGGTCAAAGCGATGCGGGCCAACGGCGTGCGGTTCCTCACGACGCCTCCCACCTACTACGAGGATCTCAAGACCCGGCTCGACTGGTCGACGATCGATGCCGATCTCGACCAGCTTGCCGAACTCGGGATCCTCGTCGACCAGGACGACGAGGGGTATCTCCTTCAGATCTTCACGAAGTCGGTGCAGGACCGGCCCACGGTGTTCTACGAGGTCATCGAACGGCACGGCTCGCTCGGCTTCGGGGTAGGCAACTTCCAAGCACTGTTCGAGGCCATCGAACGAGATCAGGCGGAGCGGGGCAACCTCTAGACAACGTGTGAGCGTTTGCGTCGAAGCGGGAGCATCGTTGCCCGTTGCCCGTTGCCCGACGGAGAGGTGCTGGCGATTCTCGGGTTCGGTCGCCTTACAGCTGGTCGGCCGGCACCTCGAACAGTTGATCGGCACCGGCCGTCACCATCGGGAGCAGTCCCTTCGTCTGGGGGAGCAATTGCTCGGCGTAGAAGCGTGCGGTGGTGATCTTCGACTCGAGGAAGGCCGAATCACCTTCGCCGCTGCCGAGTATCCGGTGGGCGGCTAAAGCAGCGCGAGCGAGATACCAGCCTCCGACCGCTGTGCCCATCAAGCGGAGAAATGGTGTTGCCCCGGCGAGGGCATCATTGGGGTCGGCGACGCCGTGCTCGGCCAACCACAGGACGGCGGCGGTGAGGTCGGCCACCGACTCGCTCAGGCTGTTTCGGATGGAGGCCAGGTCGTCGCCCGCTTCGGCGAGGTCACCATCGAGGGCCGACATCTGCCCGATGAGGTCCTGGATGGCCCCGCCGGTGCGCATGGGCAGCTTGCGGGCCACGAGGTCGATGGCCTGGATCCCGTTGGTTCCCTCGTAGATGGGGGCGATGCGGGCGTCGCGGTAGTGCTGGGCGACGCCGGTCTCCTCCACATACCCCATTCCCCCGTGCACCTGCAGCGCCAGGGAGGTCATCTCCACCCCCAGGTCGGTGCACCAGCCCTTGGCGATCGGCGTCAGCAGGTCCATGTACTCCTGGCCGGCCTCCCGGGTGGCTTCATCGGGCGCGTTGTTGGCCTGGTCGAACGCCTCAGCCGTCGCGTATAGAACGCAGCGCATCGCCTCGTTGTAGGCCTTGATCGTCATGAGCATGCGGCGCACGTCGGGGTGCTCGATGATGGGGGAGTGGTCGGTCTTGGCGGCGCCGATGGCCCGGCCCTGCCGCCGCTCCTGGGCGTACTCCCGGGCCTGCTGGTAGGCGCGCTCGGAGATGGCGAGTCCCTGCAGGCCGACTGAGAGGCGAGCGCTGTTCATCATCGTGAACATGTACCGCATCCCCTGGTTTTCGTCCCCGACCAGGTAGCCGGTTGCTCCCTCGAAGTTCATCACCGCGGTGGGGCTGGCGTGAATGCCGAGCTTGTGTTCGAGTGAGGCCGCCTTGAATGCGTTCCGCTCCCCGAGGGAACCGTCCGGGTTCACGAGGAACTTCGGGACGATGAACATCGAAATACCCTTGGTGCCGGGCGGGGCATCCGGCGTGCGCGCCAGCACCATGTGAATGATGTTGTCTGCCAGGTCATGTTCGCCCCAGGTGATGAAGATCTTCGTCCCGGTGATGGCGTAGGTGCCGTCGTCGTTGCGGACCGCCTTGGACCGGAGGGCTCCGACGTCGGAGCCTGCCTCCGGCTCGGTCAGCACCATTGTTCCCGTCCACTCGCCGCTCACCAGCTTGTCCAGATAGATGGCCTTCTGCTCGTCGGACCCGTGGAAGAGCAGGGCTTCAACGGCGCTCTGAGTGAGCATCGGCCCGAGTGAAAAGGCCATGTTGGCCGAGGTGAACATCTCCTGAACTGCCAAACCGATGAGCCAGGGAAGACCGGCCCCGCCGGCTTCCGCCGGGTAGCCGACGGCTCCCCAGCCCGATGCGACGAACTTGTCATAGGCGTCCTTGAACCCCTCCGGCGTGGTCACCGACGCGTCACCGTCGTGCACGGCCCCGACCTCATCGCCGATGCGATTGGTGGGAGCTATGACCTCAGCCATGAACCGTCCGGCCTCTTCGAGGGCGCCACGGACGGTTTCCAGGTCGGCGTGTTCGAACCCGTCGAACTTGGAGAGAGCCGCCAGGTCGGTGATGTGTTCGAGGACGAAGGCGATGTCGCGGATGGGTGGGGTGTAATCGGTTGACATGCGGCAAGTTTAGGGGGGTCGGTGTGCAGCACTCCGTGCCGGGTCATGTCCCCTTGTAGTTGAGCACCTGGTGCAGTTCGACCTCGATGGCCGCGAGATCGGCCTGGAATCGTATGACCTGGTCGATGTCCTTGTAGGCGTCGGGGTGTTCGTCGACCAGGCGGTCGGCCCGGTCTGCCAGCCAGGCACGACCGCCCATCTTTTCTCGAAGCGTCTCGGCGGATAGCTCTCGCTTGGCCCGGGTCCGGCTCATGCGGCGCCCGGCGCCATGGGCGCTCGAGTTGAAGCTCTCCGGGTTGCCGAGTCCGCGGACGATGAAGGTGTTCGTACCCATGGAGCCGGGGATGACCCCCGCGTCGCCCTTCTCGGCGCGGATGGCGCCTTTCCTCGTCACCCAGATGGTCTTGCCGGAATGGCGCTCCCGGGCCGTGTAGTTGTGATGGCAGTTGATGCGCCGACGTTCCTTCAGTCCACCGGCCACCGTGCCGAGCTCGCCGAGCACGGCGTTCATCATGGCTTCCCGGTTCTGGCGGGCGTAGTCCTGTGCCCACAGCAGGTCGGCGAGGTAGGTCTCGAACTCGGGGGTCCCCTCGGTGAGATAGGCGAGGTCGGTGTCCCCGCCCGGCAGGGTCGTGGCGTACTCCTTCATGAGGCCCTTGGCGGTGTCGATGTGGCGGCGGGCGAGCTGGTTTCCAATCCCACGGCTCCCCGAATGCAGTACCACCCACACCGTGTCGCCCGGATCGAGGCAGATCTCAACGAAGTGGTTGCCCGATCCGAGACTTCCCATTTGTGACACGGCCCTGTCCATCTGCTTGTCGGTCAGCTCGGTGCGGGGGAGGGTTCTGAGAGCGGAACCCTGGCTTCGGTGCCGCTGGTGGCCCCGTCCGACCCCGGCCGGCACGACCCGCTCGATCCTCGACAGCAGCCCGCTCATGTCGTCCGGCAGGTCCGAGGCGGTCAGCGTCGTCTCGACGGCGATCATGCCGCAGCCGATGTCGACTCCAACCGCAGCCGGGATGATCGCACCGGTAGTGGGAATCACCGCCCCGACGGCGCAACCGAGCCCGACATGGGCATCGGGCATGAGCGCGACGTGCCCGGCGATGAAGGGCAGGCTGGCGGCACGGCCGGCCTGGGCGAGGGTTTCGTCGTCCAGGTCCGGGTCCCAGGTGAGTACGTTCCCGACCGTGACGGGCATGTCATCCCACCTTCGTTTCGAAAGGGTGGCCCACCAGGAGCCTATAGGCCTACCTTGGTCTCTTCCACGAGGAAATCCACCACCCGTTTGAGGGCTTCGTCCGGGTCGTTGCCCTGCGCGAGCGCCTTCTCGTACACGGCCAGCTGCCGGTCGGAGCTCGTCCCGCGCCGCACGATCTCGCGGATGTGCTCGACCTCTGCCAGGCAGTCGAGGCGCTCGGCCTCGGGGGTGAGAATCTCGATCAACTCCTCGACGAGCTGGGGGAAAGGCACGAGTTGTCCGACGCCGAAGTCCATGAGCCCTTCGCTGATCCCGTAGCGCTGGGCCCGCCACAGGTTCTCGGAGATGAGGAAGTTGGAGTATTCGCGCCAGCGCTGGTTCAGCTGCCGCTTCGTGAACAGCATGCTGAGGAGGCTCGTGTATACCGCCGCCACGGCGAGCCCATCCTCGAGGGTGGTGCAGATGTCGGCGATGCGCATCTCCAGGGTGGGGTAGCGGGCGCTGGGCCGGATGTCCCACCACACCTTGCTGGCGTCCTCGAAGATCCCGGCCTCCACCAACACGTTGACGTGGCGCTCGTACTCGGCCCAGCTGTTGAAGTGCTCGGGCAACCCGGTGCGGGGGAGAGCCTTGAACACGCTCATCCGATAGCTCTTGAGCCCGGTATCTTCACTGTGCCAGAACGGGCTCGATGTGCTCAGCGCCAGGAGGTGGGGGAGGAAGTAGGAGACCTGGCTCATGAGGTCGATGCGGACGTCCGGATCGTGAATCCCGACGTGGACGTGCATGCCGGATATGAGGAGGCGGCGCACGACCGCCTGCATGTCCCTGGCGAGAAGGTTGTAGCGCTCTTTGTCGGTGTGGAGCTGCCTCCCCCAGTCGGCAAACGGGTGGGTTGAGGCGGCGATGACGTGGAAATCGTATTTCTCGGCGATCTCGCAGACAGTCCGCCGTTTGCCCGTCAGGTCCTGCCGGGCCTCAGCCAGCCCGGAGCACGGCGCCGTCTGGATCTCGACCTGGGACCGCATGAACTCGCTGCCCACCTCGTCGCCCATGGCGGCGGTCAGGTCGTCCCACAGTTCCTGAGGTGGATCTCGTACGAGATCGCGGCTGTCGGCCTCAACAAGGAGATACTCCTCCTCGATCCCGACGGTGAAACTGGGGCGTTCCATGGCAGCTACACCATACCGGGTCTCGCCCCCGCCTTCCGACGCTAGGCGGCGAGAGGCAGCTGTTCGGGTTCGCACCACCGGCATTGGTCGTCCTGGCAGCTCTCCACCGAGGTAGTGGAGAGGCCGGCTTCGGCCAGCAGGCGCTCGGTTCGTTCAAAGGTGGAAGTGTTGGTGTTCATGGTGGACAAGGTACCGGCGGGGTGTGACAAAAAAGAGCTCGCCGCTCGCCGCCCACCGCCGGGTCGCGGCTCGCACGGTGGGCGGTCCCCGGTCGGTGGAATGCGTACGAAGATCCCGCCTGGAACGCAAAGGATCCCCGGCCTCGCCGGCCCGGGGATCCGTTGCGATATCTGGTGGTCTACTTGCCGAGGCCAATCCCGACCGACCCACCGATCTCGAGCTCGGAGTCGAGTTCGACCGGATCGGTCACTACGCCGATGCCGGCCGACCCGTCGACCGTGCCTCCGACCGAATTGGGGCGGGACTCCTGGCCGGGGGCCGTGCGGTCCGCTACCTCTGTGATCAGGGCCCCATCGGCTCCAACGCGGGCGTCGAGTGTGATGACGGAATCCTCCTGCGTGAACGTGACCGTCACCTCCTGCGCGCCGGCCTGCTCGATAGAAGCACTCCAGCCGCCCACGGCGGCCAGGTCGGCGACCCCGACCGCGCCATCGACGATCGACAGGGAAACGGTCCCTGCCGTGCCGACGTCAACCATCTCGATCACCCCGGCCAGGTCGGGTCGAGGCAGCTCAATCCCCACCTTCGACACGAGGTCGGCCGTGGCGCTCTGGACGGCGTCCGGCAGGTTTCCGGTGGCGGCGAGCCCGCCGGTCACCGTGGCACCGGCCAGCGCAAGAGCTGCCAGCTTGGTACCCATAGCCGATGCGGTGGCCGAGGCGGCTCCGGTCATGCTTGCGGTTGCAGTTGTCATTGTGTTCCCTCCAATGGTCGTGCTGCCGGCGGCGGCAGCGGATGCGATCGAGGCTGCAACTGCGGCCGATGCCTGTGCCGCCTGATGGGCCGTTGCGGCCACCAGGTCGGGGTCGAGATCGGTCACCACGGCAGTGCGCAACTCGGCGGCCCATTCGGTATCGAACAGGTCGTCGCCGTTGTGCTGCTGGTGGTTGCTTTGCCTCATTACATCCCTGCAATCGATTGGAGGAGAGGTTCGTTACAGAATTCTTCGGTCATCTATTGCTCCTGCACGACCCGCTTGAGCTTCTCGAGCGCACGGGATTGCATCACCCGGATCGTCCCCGGGCGTTTGCTGAGTATCGAACCGACCTCTTCGCTGCTCAGCTCGGCTACCACTCGAAGGAGAACGACATCGCGCTCGATCGGTGAGAGCCCGTCGAGGGCTCGAACAGAGGAGACGACGTCCTCGCGGGCGATGACCAACTCGACCGGGCCGGCCCCGGACGACGGCGCCGTGTGCGCGATGGCATCTACCGGGACGAGCTGTGGTGTCCGGGCGCGGCGCCGATACTCGTCCACGATCCTGTGATGGGCGATGGCGAACACCCAGGAGCGGAAGTCGCTGTAGGAGCCTTCGAATGAGCCGATGCGCTGTGCCGCAGCCAGGAACACCTCCTGCATGAGGTCCTCGGGGTCTGCGATGCCCTTGGCCCGCGCGTACCCGACGACCCGGGGTCCGAGGGCACGCACGATCTCCGCCCAGGCGCCCTCGTCTCCGAACCGGGCTGCTTCCAAAAGGGGGTCCGAATCGGCCATCCCGCTTTATCGACGATCGACGAAACGACTTGATGGGGTGAATCCAGTTGCTTCCAAACCGATTGGTGACGCGGCGGACCATCCGGCTGTGGCGGACGTCGGTGAGCCGCGCCGCGATAATGACCGGATGCGGGCCGACTCGAATTGACGAACTCCTCGAGATCACACCGGGTCGGGCGTACCGAGCTCGTTGCCATGCTGGCGCTCACCATGGCACTGGGGGCGCTCGGCATCGACCTCATGCTCCCGGCCTTCGACGAGATGCGTTCGGCCTTCGACCTGGCGGCGGATTCCACCCGGGTGGCCGGGATCGTCACCACCTACATGCTCGGCCTGGCCGTGGGGACGCTGCTCTACGGGCCGATGAGTGATCGAACCGGTCGGCGGCCCGCCCTCTACCTCGGCTTCCTCCTGTACGGGGTGGGGGCGCTCGGGGCAGCCCTGGCGCCGTCGCTCTCGATGATCCTCGTGGCCCGGTTCCTGTGGGGTGTCGGGGCGGCCGGGCCGCGCACCATGGTCCTCTCGATCATCCGGGATTCGTACAGCGGGGACGAAATGGCAAAGCGAATGTCGACGGTGTTCGGCATCTTCATTCTCGTTCCCGTGTTTGCCCCGGCGCTCGGGGCGGTCATCGTGGCGGTTGCGCCCTGGCGATGGGTGTTCTGGGTATGTGTCGCCTACGTCGGAGCCATCGCCCTGTGGGTGATGCGGCTGCCCGAAACGCTCGATCCCGCCGATCGCATCGAGTCCCGACCCTCCGATGTGATCAACGCAGTCCGAACGGTGCTCGGAAACCGGCAAACCGTGGGGTACATGCTGGCCCTGACCGTCAGCTTCGGAGCGTTCGTTTCCTACCTCGCGTCGTCCGAGCTCATCCTGAGCGATGTGTTCGACCGGGCCGAGCTGTTCCCGGTGTTCTTCGGCGCCCTCGCTTCCGTCATGGGCGCCGCCATGCTGTCCAACAGTCGGATCGTCGACCGGTTCGGGGTGAGGGCCACGGTCCGTCGGGCGCTGTTTGCCTACGTGGCCGCAGCCGGCGCCCTCACGGCAGTGGCGGCGCTGACCGACGGGGCGCCGCCGCTGTGGCTGTTCTCTCTGTTGCTGGCGGTCGTCCTCACCATGCACGCCCTGCTCATTCCCAATGCCAACGCCCTCGCGATGGACCCGATGGGATCGGTGGCCGGCACGGCGGCTTCGGTCATTGGTTTCATTTCGACCGGCGGCGGCGCCGGCCTCGGCGCGATCATCGATCAGTCGTTCAACGGAACGGTGGTCCCATTGGCCATCGGATTCCTGCTGTCGGCCGTCCTGTCGCTGGCCCTCGCCACGTGGGCTGAGACGGGGAGGCACGCGCCCCGGACGGTCATGCCCGACCCGGGGAGTCCCGAGGTGCTCGGCTAGCTTTTGGGTATGACCGACATGCTCACTTATCGGCTCGAGGGAAGCGTTGGCGTCCTCCTGCTAGACGACGGCAAAGCCAACGTGTTCAACGACGCCTCTATTGCCGCTATCCACGAGGCGCTCGATCGAGCCGAACAGGAGGCCGGCTCCGTCGTACTGGCAGGACGACCCGGCAGATTCTCTGGCGGGTTCGATCTCTCTGTGATGGGCTCGGACCCGGCCTCCATGCAGGCGCTGGTCCGCTCCGGCGCCGAATTGCTGCTGCGAATCTGGGAATACCCGCGACCCGTCATCATTGCCTGCACCGGTCATGCCGTCGCAGCTGGGGCAATGTTCCTCCTCGCCGCCGACTATCGGATCGGAATCGAAGGCGACTGGTCGATCGGGCTCAATGAGATCGGCATCGGTATGCCGTTGCCGCAATTCACCGTCGAGCTGGCCCGGGCCCGCCTCGATCCCCGGGCCTTCACCAGGGCGACGCTCCATGCCGAGCTCTACGACGGAGAGGGCGCGGTGCGAGCCGGGTATCTGGACGAGGCGGTCCCGGCCGACGAGCTGTTGGACCGGGTGATGGCAAAGGCAGCCGAGATGGCGAAGTTCGCCCCGAGCGGCTATCTCCCGAGCAAGCATCGGGCTCGCCGTGCCCTGGCCGACTACGTCCGTGCGTCCCTCGACGACGATATGGACGCCATCACGATGCCGCAGGCCTGATGAGTGATGTGCCCGCCTGGTACACCCGGGCTATCGAAACTCCCAAGCAAGAGGGCACGATCGAGGTTGCAGGAGTGCCCATCCACTACCTCGAATGGGGTGACCGTGCCAAGCCGGGCATCGTATTCGTGCACGGCGGCAGCGCCCACGCCCGTTGGTGGTCGCACCTGGCGCCGATGTTCATCGAGCGGTATCACCCGGTCGCCATCGACATGTCCGGCCATGGCGACAGCGGCCGCCGCCCCGACTACGCCTTCGATGTCTGGGCCGAAGAGATCATGGCGGTGTGCGGCGCCACCGGGATCGATGATCCGCCCGTCCTCGTCGGCCATTCGATGGGTGGGTTGATTTCAATCGTGACGGCCGCCCTGCACGGAGATCGGCTGCGGGGTGCCATCATCGTCGACTCGCCGGTGACCGAGCCGGACCCGGAGCGGGAGGAGGCCGTGCGGGGCCGGGCGTTTCGAAACCCGAAGACATACGCCGATCTTGAGACGGCGATGAAACACTTCCGGCTCGTGCCCACCCAGCCGCCCGGACCGCCGTATGTGATGGACTACATCGCCCGGCACTCGCTCCATGAGGTGGAGGGGGGATGGACGTGGAAGTTCGACCCGAACATCTTCCCGCGTCTCAAACCGGCGGCCATCCACGAGTTCCTGGCCGGGATCGAGACGAGAGTCGCCCTCTTTCGGGGAGAGCTGTCCCACCTGGTGACGCCCGACGTGAGTGACTACATGCATGAGCTGCTGGGCCGCAACGCACCGGTGGTGGCCATCCCCGAGGCCTACCACCACCTCATCATCGACCAGCCCCTTGCCTTCGTGTCGGCGCTCCGCGCCATTCTCGCCGACTGGGAGCATTCGATCCCTCGGAAGCGGTAGAGACCGGGCTTCGCCCGGCGCAACGTCAACGTCAACGCCTGCGGCCACTTCTGGGCGTCGACCCTCCGACCCAACGTCACGCTCGCAGCTCACAGCTCAGAGCGCACCGCTCATAGCTCACAGCTCACCGATAGCTGTCATCAATTCCCCCCGCTTGAGGCTTTATTGGGTGAGAGGTGCGAGAAGCATCCTCAACCTGCATGCACAGAGAGGAGCGCTTGAAGCGTTGAGAGGGGAAGTGTCATGCGTCGAGTTGTCCGTCCTGATGGAAGTGTTCCATGTCCGTTCCGTAACCAACCCGGACTGGAGACCTGCATCGGCTGTCCGTTGTTCGTCCGGTTGCTGGCGAGCCGCCGCGGGCCCGCCGTGAAGTGCCGGGCTCCTGCCCCGAGCCGGGCCCGGCGCCCGCCCGTGGTGCAGCTCACCCGCTGAGGCAGGGCTAGTCGTCGGTCAGGTTCGGGTTTGTGAGATCGTTCACGATGGCGGTCACCGAACGAGAGGCCACGATGGGATCGTCGATCCCTCGTACCCAGACCAGGGTCCTCCGCCCCGGGCCCCGACCTTCGGTGAGAGGCTCGACCGCGGTCACATCGTCCGATCGCACGTACTTGTTGTAGCCCAGGCTGACCATCCGGCCCGATTGCATACGCATGGCCCGAACCTAGCGGTTTCCGCCAGTTCGTTTCCCCGCCCGTGGGGGAGGGGGTGGCCGGTCGGCGGCGGGCGGTAGATTCCCGCCGTGGAAGCTGTTGCGCTCATCGGGACCGCGGCCGGGATTCATCTGCTGGCCGTGATGAGCCCCGGGCCGAACTTCGTCGTCATCAGCCGCAATTCGCTTGCCTACTCGCGGCGCTCGGGGATGTTCACGACCCTCGGGGTCACCTGCGGGGTCTTCATTCTCCTGGCAGCAGGGTTCCTGGGGATCACCGCCCTCATCGCCCAATCGGAGACCGCCTACAACGCCGTCCGGCTGGTGGGCGCCGCCTATCTCGTCGCTCTCGGCATTCGCAGCCTGATCGAGGCTCGTGCCTCCCGGGTGGTGGCTCCCGAACTGGGCGGAATGGCCGCGGGACGACTGGGTGCCGGCGCATCCTTCCGGACCGGGTTCATCACCGCCCTCACCAACCCGAAGGCGGCGGTCTACCTGCTCGCGTTCTTCACCACCCTCATTTCTGCCGACACCAGCCTGGCGATCAAACTCACGCTGCTGTTCCTCATGCCCACGATCACCTTCAGCTGGTACTCGCTCATGGCGTGGCTGTTCTCGCACTCCGTTCTGCGTCGCCGCTACGCCAGGTTCGAGCCGTGGGCACATCTCGTGTTCGGAGTCCTGCTGGTCGGTCTCGGGGTCGGCGTGGCCCTGTCGAGCCGCTAAGTTCGCGGGTACGCCTCGGGAGGGTCGTCACGGGAAAGCCGCGTTTGGGAAGGACATTCCTCGTCGTCTGGTCCGGTCAGCTCGTCTCCCTGGTTGGATCCAGCCTGACCGGGTTTGCTCTCGCCGTGTGGGTGTTCCAGCAGACGGGGTCCGCCACCCGGCTTGCGCTCGTGCTCCTCGCCACCACCGTGCCGGGGATCATCCTCGGGCCGTTCGCCGGCGCGCTCGTAGACCGGTGGGACCGCCGCTGGGCGATGATCCTGAGCGACACCGGGGCGGCGGTCGGGACGCTCATCATCGCTGTGCTTCACTTCACCGACAATCTCGAGATATGGCATCTCTATCCGGCGCTGGCGCTGAGCGCGGCCTTTGCCACCTTCCAGTTCCCTGCCTACTCGGCGGCCACCTCGTTGCTGGTCGAGAAGGATCAATACGGGCGCGCCGCCGGAATGGTGCAGGTCGCCGAAGCGGTCGGACAGATTGTCGGTCCCATCCTCGGTGGCCTCCTCCTGTTCTGGGGAGAGCTGACTCTCGTGTTGATCGTCGATGTTGCCACGTTCTGCTTCGCCGTTCTCACCCTCACCTGGGTGCGCTTTCCGGCCCCCGAAAAGTCCGAAGCGGGTCGTGAGGGCGAGGGGAAGCTGTGGCAGGAAGCCAGGTATGGGCTCTCGTACGTACGGGCTCGCAAGCCGCTGTGGGCGCTGATGCTGTTCTTCACCTCGATCAACTTCGTGTTCGGGTTCGTGAGCGTCCTGCTGCTCCCGCTCATGCTCTCCTTCGCCTCTGAAGCAGCGGTGGGTGTGGCATTCGGCCTGGGGGCGATCGGCATGCTCGTCGGCAGTATCGTCGTCAGCGCCTGGGGCGGGCCGAGGCGCCGGGTGCTCGGCATCGTCGGGGCCGACTTCGCCATCGCGGCCGGCCTATTTCTCGGCGCCCTCCGTCCCTCGCTCGTTCTGTTCACGGTTGCCGTGTTTTTCGTGATGCTCGTGCTTCCGGTCGCCAACAGCTCCAGCCAGGCCATCTGGCAATCGAAGGTCGACCTCGATGTGCAGGGGCGGGTGTTCGCGATTCGCCGCACCATCGCCCAATTGGCGATCCCGATCTCCTACCTGGCGGCCGGGCCCATCGCCGACGGACTACTGGAGCCCCTCATGGCAGAGGGGGGCGGGCTGGCGTCGACGGTGGGCCAGTTCATCGGGACCGGAGACGGTCGCGGCTACGCACTGTTCTTCCTCATCCTGTCGGGGGCGGCAATCCTCACCGGGATCGCCGCTCTCGGGTATGAGCCACTCCGCACGCTCGAGGAGAAAATGCCCGACGTGATCCCCGAGCAGGCCCAGGAGGCCCGCCCGGCCGAAGCCCCCGCCTAGAGAACGGTGGGCCGATCGCCCGCCTCCTAACATCGGTTGCCATGGATATCTGGCAGCTCAGTGACACAGCCGTCGACGAGATGGCTGCTCTCTACCCGGTTGACGCCACATACGTCGGCGTCGAAGGCCACGACCACCGATGGACCGACTACAGCCCCGATGGAATCGAGGCTTCGATCGACTACCACCGCGATTTCCGCCGGCGTATCGACGCGCTCGAGGCGGATCCGGACCCGTGGGCGGAGCGCGCGGCTCGGGTCGGCCGCATGTACACGGATCTCGAACTGGGCCACCAGACCCACGAGGACGTGTATCGCCAGCTGCGGACGCTGGCCTGCCCGCTCTATGAGGTTCGAGAGGTGTTCGATGTCATGGACACCGAATCTGCCGAGGGTCGGGAAGCCATCACCGCCCGCCTTTCCGGGGTGGCCGACGCCCTGGCAGGTGTTCGTGCCACCCTCGGGGTAGGGATAGACCGCGATCTCCTGGCGGCCCGCCGTCAAGTGCTCGGCGCTATCGAACAATGCCGCACCAACGCCGGGAACGATTCGGCCCTCCGGGCGCTCGTCGGAACGATGCGCGAGCACGGGGCAACGGAGTCGGAGCTGGCGGCGGCCGACGCCGCCGCAGCTGCGGCAGCCGCTGCCTACGGAGACATCGGTGACTGGCTCGAGGAGGCCTATCTGCCGGGAGCCCCTGAAGCCGATGGCGTAGGTCGGGAGCGGTATGCCGCCGCCTCCAACTACTTCCTCGGCATGGAAGTCGATCTCGAGGAGACGTACCGGTGGGGCTGGTCGGAGATCAAGCGGATCCAGGCCGACATGGAGGCGCTCGCCGAACAGATCCAACCCGGCGCGGGCCGACGGGAAGTCGTCGAGTTGCTCAACACGGATCCGACCCGGCGGGCATCGCGGGAGGAGTTCGTCCGCTTCATGCAGGAACGGCAGGACGTAGCCCTGCGCGACCTCGACGGGACCCACTTCGATGTGCCGGAGGCCGTCAAGCAGGTCGACACGAAGCTGGCCCCGCCCGGTGCCTTCATCGGCGCCTATTACATTGGCCCAAGCGAGGACTTCTCCCGGCCCGGCAGCGTCTGGTTCTCGGTCGGCGAGAACGAAACCATCCCCGTGTGGGACAACGTGAGCACGGCCTATCACGAAGGCTTCCCCGGCCATCACCTCCAGACCGGTGTCCAGATGAGCCTCGCCGAACGCACGAGCCGGCTGCAGCGGGTGTGGATCTGGTACAGCGGCAGTGGGGAAGGGTGGGCCTTGTATTCCGAGACCCTGATGCGGGAGCTCGGCTACTTCGAGAAGCCCGAGTACGTATTTGGCATGCTCGCCTCAGAGATGCTGCGGGCGTGCCGGGTGGTCGTCGACATCGGCATGCACGTCGGGCTCTCGATCCCGGAGGACCAGCCGTTCCATTCCGGAGAGGCGTGGACGTTCGACACGGCCGTCGAGATGCTCACCGACTATGCCGGCCAGCTCCCCGACTACGCCAAAGGAGAGGTAACCCGCTATCTCGGATGGCCGGGACAGGCTCCGGCCTACAAGATCGGGGAGCGGGTGATTCTCGAGTTGCGCGAGGAGCAAAAGGCACAGCAAGGGACGGCGTTCGATCTCAAGCAGTTCCACGCCGACGTGCTCGAGGCGGGCCCGGTGGGTCTCGATCTCCTACAGGAGTTCGTGCGCGGCTCCGGAGCGACTCGCCGGTGAACCCGGTGTGAGCGGGCGCCGCGGCAATTTCCAGGATCCCGTTGGGCTCGTCCGACGCATGCTTGCTTCGGGTGACCCGGCCGCCAGGTCGGCTCTGAGCCGGGAGGCATTGCGCTACCTCCTCATGCCACTCGATTGGGTGCTCGGCCGATGGGAGCAGCGTCGACTGGCGCGGCCGCAGGGACCGGATCTCCCCATCGTGCTGATCGTCGGGTCTCCTCGGAGCGGGAGCACACTCCTCTACCAGGTGCTCGCCGCCCACCTTCCCGTTTCCTACCCCTCCAATCTCACGGCGCTCTTCGAGCGATCTCCGATCACCGCCACCATGCGACTGGGCCGGTGGGCCAGGCGCAGCGGTGGCTACCGCTCCTACTACGGAAACACGCGGTCGCTCGGCGCCCCGAACGACGCCTTTTCCATCTGGAATCGATGGTTGGGTGAAGACAGGTACTCGGTTCCCCAGCAGATCACCCCGGGGATTGCCGGCGAAATGACGTCCTTCTTCGCGGCGTGGGGCACGGCTTTTCCTGAGCCATTTCTCAACAAGAACAACCGCAACACGGCCGCCATTGCGCTGCTGGCCGAGCAGCTTCCGGGTGCCCGGTTCATCGTGGCGCGTCGCGAGCCCCTCTTTGTGGCCCAGTCGCTCCTGGAGGCTCGAGAAACCGTGCAGGGAGACCGATCCATCGGCTGGGGTCTGGCCGCCGGCGAGGAAGCCAGCGACGATTCAACCGCCGACGTTGCCGAGCAGGTGGCCAGGATCGAGGAGCTGATTGAGACGCAACTCGCCCCGGTCGATTCGGCCCGGGTGCTAGAGGTGGCGTACGGCGACCTATGCAACGATCCCACCGGTGTCGTGCGACAAGTGGGCGAATGGCTCGCTCTCGAACCGCAACGACTCGAGGATCTCAAACCGTTTCAGTCAACCGACGAAGCCCGCCTGAGCCCCGTCGAGTTCGAACGCCTGCAAGCAGAGATTCGCAAGCGCTTCCAACTACCGGATGACCCGACCGGTCAATAAGACGGCCGCGGAGACCGCGGCGAGCGCTACCGCCTCTCCCACGAGAAACCCGGCGGCCACCCTGGTGGCAGGCGCTGAGGAGAGCGCCATCATCACGGCCACTGCGGCGAACAGGCCAACGACCCACGCCGCGGCCAGCCGCCAGGTCGCTCCCATTGCCAGCAGGATCTGATTGGCGAAGGCCGCCACGGTTGCCAGGACCGAGCCTCCCGCCACCAGGGCGGCCGCGGCGGCCGTTGGGCGAAAGTCGGTGCCGAAAAGGCCCGAGATGATGGCCGGGCCCATCCAGGCACCGACCGCCACTGCCGCTGCTGCAATGGCCGCACCACCCAGGGGTAGCCGGATGGCCCACCGCCGGAGCGTGCTCTTTCCATCTCCGGTCGCGAGCGACGAGAACGGAGGGAGCAGCCTGGCGAGCAAGTTGTTGGCGATGGCAAGTGGAGCCCGGAACAGCGTGAGGGTCACGAAGAGGACGGACACTTCGGCAGCGGTCCCACCCAGCCGTTCCACGGCTAGCGGTCCGGCCACGAGAATCGTTTGTGCGGCCGCGTTCGCCACTACCACCCCGGCCAGGAACGTTCCGGCCCCCTGAGTCTGCGCGGGCGCGAAGGACTGCCTCCGGAATCTCCACCAACCGAGCACGAGGAGCGGCGATACGACCATTGCCCACCCGCCCCCGGCGGCCGAGTCGGCGGCGGCGATGAGTCCGAGCCCGGCCACGAGTCGCACCAACGCCTGCCCGCCGGTCACGAGTCCGTAGTCGCGATATCGGAGGCGCCCCGCCAGTTCGCCCCGCCCGAGCGCAAACACACCCATGGTCACGACCGAGAGAACCGATAGGGGCACGAACACGCCCTCACCGGAGAAGAGTGTGTCGAGATTGGCACCGGCATAGGCGCCGGCCGCGATCGCTGCCACGGCAACGACCGCAGCGGTCGACCGGCGCAGCTCGGTTCCGTCGCCGAGTGCTCTCGTCCGGATGGTGAGCTGCTCTATCGGCATCAGCGCAACGGCCATGACGAGGAACTGGATCGTCCACAAAGCAGATATGGCGGCGAACCGTTCTGCACCCAGTAGGCGGGCTCCGCCCTGCAGGAACAGATAGGCGGCGACGGCAGCGAGGACGCTGCCCCAGATCATGTGCCTGGTGCCATCCCCCGACTTCGCTGTCGCTGTTCCGGGATCGGTCATGCGATCCATCAACTCATCCTTCGGGTGGGCTACCGGCCGTCGGTTGTGATCCGGTCGGACGGATCAATCGCCGGGATGGTGCTCGCGGAGCGCACGGGCTCCTGAGCCTGGCGGGAGATCGACGTCCCGAGATGGAACAGCTCCTCGAAGTAGCGCTTGTTCTGGACGGCGATGAACCCCAGGCTGAGGAGCTGGAAGGCCACGATGAGCCCAATTCCGCCGACGAAAAAGGCGTGCGGACGATCGGCGTACGCCACCGCTACGGCATCGGAGAAGTTGCCGGTGTCAGGCAAGGCCGACCCGACGTGAAACGCTGCCCACCCGAGCGAGTACATGGCCAGCAACATGACGACCAATCCCGGAACGATGAAGAACATGAACGGGCGAAACAGAAAGGCCGAGAACGTGCTCGAGGCGACACTCCGGCTCACCCGCACCGCCGACTTGCGGCGCTTGCCTCCCGTCTGGCGAAACGTCCAGTCGAGGTGGGCGGGAATCTCGACGATGTGGGCGCGAAGGATTTGCGCTTTGTAGATGATCTCCGGATTGATCTCCGCATCGACCGTCTTGAGGTTCAGCGACTTGAGGAACGGGGCGTCATAGGCGCGCACCATGCCGGTGATGGTCGTCAGCTTGCCCTTGGCGGTCGCCGACAGGAGGCGGTTGGCCCAGCGGCTGAGGAACTTCCGCACTCGGGGGACCTTCGTTGTGCGGCCGCCCGGCATGTAGGGCGAGGCGATGACGACCTTGGCGTTGCTGTCGGTGATCTCGTCGAGCAGCCGGCCGATGTGGTCGGGGGAGTAGGACAGATCGGCGTCGAACGTCACGAAGTAGTCGCCGCGGGCGTTGTTGAAGGCGTAGCGCAGCGCCTGGCCGAGCTGGAAGTTGATGGCGTGATGGAGAGCGATGACGTTCGGGCGGGCTGCGGCGAACTCGTTGATCAGCATGCCCGTCTCGTCGGTACTCCCGTCGTTCACGACGATGAGCTCCCACCGATAGCGGTCCTCGATCGTCTCCAGATAGGCGCAAATCTCGCCAAGGTTCTCGGCGATGATGGACGCCTCGTTGTAAGCGGGGACGATGATGGAGACGAGTGGTGGTGGCTGCATTTGTGCTCGCGTGTTGGCCTTCAATCAGCGTACTTGATGCTGAGCGAGCCGCAGCGAGGCGGAATCAGCCGACGGCGGTCTCTCCGATCACGCCTCGAGTGCGAGGAAACCGCCGCGGAGCGTGCGTGTGGCACTCGGTATTCCGGTTGTATTTCGAGAGTCGTGTCGAGCAGCCTTCTTCGCTGCACACGCGATCATCTCCGTATGTCTTCAGCCGGCGCCGACGCCCTGTCGGCCTGCTGGCACTGACGTTGGTGGACACTGGTCCTCCTTCCGACACCTGGTATACGGATCTGCGGCGATGGGCGGATGGCGGCGGAATAGCATCAGAGCACGTGCCTCATTGGAGAGTTCATGCAGATTGATTCCATGCGAACGGCAAGTCTCGGTGACACCACCTACCTCCTTCGCCACGAGGATTCAGTGGTGGTCGTCGATCCTCAGCGCGACATCGACCGCTTTCTCGACCACATCGGACGGGACGCGACGGTGACCCACGTCCTCGAGACCCACGTCCACAACGACTATGTGTCGGGGGGTCGCGACCTGGCACTGAGGACGGGAGCCGACCTCGTTCTGCCTGCCGGCTCGGGAGTTGGGTTTGCGTTTGTGCCCGCCTTCCACCAGGAGGACCTGAGTGGAGAATCCGGCCTGACGATCCGGCCCCTTCACACGCCCGGGCACACCCCGGAACACACGTCGTACCTGGTCCTCATCGACAACGAGCCGCAGGCTGTCTTCAGCGGTGGGAGCCTGCTCGTGGGGGCGGCGGGGAGATCCGACCTGTTGGGCGACGCGTTCGCAGAGCAACTATCGCGTCTCCAGTACGGGTCCTTGCACCGACTGGCCGGGCTCCCCGACGAGGTTGGCGTGTTCCCGACCCACGGAGAGGGTTCGTTCTGCACTGCCTCCGGGGCGGGCCGGACGACGTCGACCATCGGACAGGAGAAGGCCGAGAATCCGCTCTATTCGTTCGAGTCGGTCGATGCCTTCGTCGCCTCGCAGCTAGGCGGGCTAGCTCCCTATCCGGACTACTACCCGTATATGGCCCCCATCAACCGGACCAACCCCACTGCGGTGGACCGACCGGAGGTGCCGGAGTTGGACGTGGAGGCGTTCGCGGCGAAGCAGGCCGGAGCGGGGATGATCGACGGTCGGAGTCGTTTCGACTACGCAGCCGGTCACATCCCCGGATCGATCGGTATCGAACTGGGTGAGTCGTTCGCACCGTGGGCGGGCTGGCTGTTCGAGTTCAACCAGTCGCTGCTTCTCGTGCTCAACGAGGACCAGGATGCGTCGGAGGCCGCCGTGGAGCTTGCCCGGATCGGCTTCACCACCATCGAGGGAGTGTTGCGGGGCATCGAGGGGTGGCGCGAATCGGGCCGGGAACTGGCGGCGTACGAGACGGCAACGGCCGCGCAACTGGCCGGTCACCTCGCCGGCGATTGGGGTGGCCAGATCCTCGACGTGCGAGACCCGCTCGAATGGGAGTCCGGTCACATCGAGTCATCGGCCCACTGCTACCTCCCCGACCTCCGCGATGGCCTAGCCGGGACCGTGAACGCGGGGGAGCCGGTGTGGGTGATCTGTCGAACCGGCAACCGCTCGTCCATCGCTGCCGGCCTGCTGGAAGGCCTCGGCGTCGAGCCCATCGTGGTGGCCACCGGTGGGGTGCCGGACGTTATCTAGTCGCTCGTCCCTGGTCCCTCGTCCCTCGTCCCTCGTCCCTCGTTCCGAGCCAGAAACTCTCGGGTCTTGGGTAGGAATAACACAGTGTTCAATCAGATAGGTAAAGAGAGAATCGACATGGCAGACAAGACATTTGGACCGAATGGCTGGACCCTGGAGCGCCTGGGCTCCCTCGTCGGGAAGACGTACGTCATCACCGGCGCCAACGCCGGTGCGGGGTTTCAGGCATCGCGCGTTCTTCTTTCGAAGGGCGCCAGGGTCGTCATGCTGAACCGCAGCGCTGAGAAATCGACCGCCGCCGTCAAAGACCTGAAAGAGGAATTCGGGCAGGGCGCCGACGTGAGCTTTGTCCCCATGGACCTTGCCGTGCAGGCGAGCGTGCGCGACGCGGCCGCAGAGGTCTTGAAGACGGTTCCGCAGATCGATGCGCTCATCTGCAACGCCGCCATCGCGCAGGTGCCTACCCAGAAGATCACCGTGGACGGGTTCGAAAGCCAGCTTGGCACCAACCATTACGGCCATTTCACCTTGTGCGGAATGCTCTTCGACCGGATCGAAGAGTCGAAAGGACGGATCGTGGTCGTCGCAAGCCTTGGCTACAAGATGGGGCTGAGGACGATTCAGTTCGACGATATGAACTGGGACAAGAACTACAACGCCAACCGCGCGTACAGCCAAAGCAAATTGGCTCAGATGATGTTTGCTTATGAACTGCAAGACAAGGTCAAAGCAGCAAACAGGAACGTCCAGGCCTATGTCTGTCACCCGGGGTCGTCCAGAACATCGCTGATCGCGACCAGCGGCAGCATGACAACCCGGATCATCTTCCGGCTCATGTCCATGTCTCCCCTGACTCAGTCGGCCGAGAAGGGCTCCTATCCGGAAGTCATGTGCGCTACCGAAGATGGCCTGGAACAGCGGGCCCTGTACGGCCCCACGGGTCGCGCCGAATGGGTCGGCCCGGTCGGCAAGGGCACGCTGGAACCCCACGCCTATGACAAAGCCGTTATGTCGAAACTCTGGGACCGGTCCGAGAAGGAAACCGGTTTCGAGTGGAGCATCTAGCCACCCAGGACGAAAAGATGAACGTCACTTGATTCAGGTCGCTGTGCAACAACGTTCTCGACTCGTTCTGCCAAACAGAGACAGGAGAAGACCGCCATTGGCGTTAGAGCGACTGGGGTCTGGGGTCTG
>SHLN01000086.1 GCA_004283105.1 Acidimicrobiia bacterium | reverse complement strand
GGAGGATACTCGTTCTGTCGAGCAAGCTCGCCAGAACGGTCAACGGCAACCCTACGGGTTGCTTGGCCGGGCGACGCCCGGCAGGTCACCGGTTCACCGGCTGCGGCTCTCTGGCTAGGAACCAGGAACCAGAGCGGCGAAGCCGCTCCCTCACAACGCCAGAACGCCCTCGATTGCTTCGGTCATCTTGACCCGACGTTGGGTGACCGGGCTGGAGCCGTCGAGGAGGGCTTCGGTGTCGGCCAGGACGTGGTCGAGTGCGAACCGGTGCACCGATGGGTCACGGGTGGCGGTTCCGCCCTCGACGGCCGGCTCCCAGGCGACCATCTCATCGGACGCGCCCTCCGCCAGGGCCGCCACCGCCGAGAGGCCGAGACGGCCGGCAATCATGCGGTCGCGGAACGTCGGACTGCCGCCCCGCACGAGGTGCCCGAGCACCGTCGCCCGCACCTCGACATCGGGGAGGTCCCCGGCCACACGCTCCGCCACATCCCTGGTGAGCCGGGTCGTCGGATACGGGACTCCCTCCGCTTTGATGATCAGGACCCGCTTCTTTGCACGGTCGCGCTCGAACGACGTCCTGATGACCTGCTCAACGCTGTCGAGCAATTCTTCCTCCGTGCGGTGGCGCTCGGGAATGAGCATCGCGTCTGCGGCGGCCGCCACGGCCGAGGACATAGCGAGGTAGCCGGATTGGCGGCCCATGACCTCAACAATGAAGACCCGCTTGTGGGCCCTGGCCGTATCGGAAATGCGATCACATGCCTCAACGATTGTGTTGAGGGCGGTATCCACGCCGAGCGCATACCTCGTACACCCGATGTCGTTGTCGATCGAGGCGGGAACCACTACCACGGGGAACAAGGGCGCAAAGGCGTGCGCACCGGCTGCCGACCCGTTTCCACCGATCACGACCAACCCGTCGATCCAGGCATCACGGAGACCCATCGCGGCCTGCTCCCGGTGCTTCGAATCGAGGAACCGCTCACTTCGGCTCGAACCGAGGATGGTCCCGCCCAGGCCGCCCGCCGCATCGACCTCGCGCTGGGATCGAACGCGTTCGGGCCCGAGGCGGACGGTGAGATCAACGAACCGACCATCGATGAGGCCCTCGTACCCCTGTTCGATACCAACCGCCTCGACGTTGTTGGCGGCGGCCACCTTCGCCACGGCGCGCAGGGCAGCGTTCATGCCGGGGGCGTCCCCGCCTGAGGTGAGAGCTGCGATACGCCGCATCTCGCGAGTGTAGAAGCTGAGGCCTACGTCGACCGATCGACCCCAACCACCCGCACGGCGAGGGCGTCGGCAGACAGGGGATCGGTATCGACGTGAAAGACGAGCTCGGCGCCGTCGAGATGAGAGCCGGCCACGGCGTTCGTGAAATGACGCTGAAGTGACGTCGGCGAGATGTTGGAGAGCGCCCCGACGCGAATGTGGACCCTGGTGACCGGAGCGTGCCCGAGGTGACTCTCGGCTTCAGCAAGGAGCGTTTGAACGAGCGTCGGTGGTCCCATAGGTGAGTATCGACGATCTCGAGGAATCCTGGACTCCCATCGTTCCCCGGACAAGAGGTCACCTAGGCTCGACACCGTGCGCATCCTCTTCCTCTGCAGCGGCAATATCTGCCGATCTCCGTTCGCCGAGGTTCTCGCCCGCCAGCTCAACGACCGGAACGACCTGGAGTTCGCCAGCGCCGGGACCATCGCACTGAGCGGGAACCCCGCCTCGGCTACCGGGATCGCCGTCGCCGCCGAGCTCGGCGTCGACATGTCGGACCACCGCGCTACCCATCTGACCGCCGAAGTCCTGGCGGCCACTGACCTCGTCTACGCGATGGAAGAGGAACACGTTGCCTCCGTCCTCGCCCTTGACCCCGGCGCCCGCGTTGAGCTCCTCAGCCGTAACGGTGAACCAATGCCGGACCCGTACGGCGGAGATCGCATCGAGTATCTGGCCAGCTACTCCCTCATTGCCGTCGCTCTGGAGGACCGGCTCACCGACGGGGACGAACGGCCCGGCTAGACCCGCCGCGAAGTCCTATGCTGAGGTCGAGGAGGCCATTTGATGAAGGAATTCCACACGCCCGCACTCGCAACGGTTGATCCCAGCGACAACGCCGTTAGCGCCCTGTTTGCCCTCGCCGAGAAGGACCCCAATCGGGCAGCCCTCGCTTACCGCGACGGCGACAAGTTCGTCGACGTCCCGCTCGGGGAGTTCGCCGCTGAGGTTCGCCAACTTGCAGCAGGTCTCATCTCACTCGGCATCGAAGCCGGGTCGAAGATCGCGCTCCACTGCAGCACCCGACCCGAATTCACCTACTTCGATTACGCCATCTGGGCGGCGGGGTGCGTCACGGTACCGATCTACGAGACCTCTTCCGAGGAACAGGTGGAATGGATCATCAGCAACAGCGAAGCCGTCGCGGTCATCTCAGAGACCCAGGAGATGAAGGACACCTTCGACTCGGTAGCCGCCAGCATCCCCACTTGCGAGCACTCGATCGTCATCGACCATGGCGGCTTCGACCAGTTACTCGAGGCCGGCAAAGCCGTCGACCCGGCTCAGGTCGACGCCCGTTGGCAGGCCATCAACCACGACGGCCTGGCCACGCTCGTCTACACCTCGGGAACTACCGGGCGCCCCAAGGGCTGCATGCTGAGCCATCACAACTTCATTTCGACGGTTCGCCAGGTGGTTGCCCTCACGCCGGAAATCTTCGCTGAAGGCAACTCGACCCTGATGTTCCTCCCGCTCGCTCATATCTTCGCCCGGATCGTCGAGGTCGGGTGTGTTTCGAGCGGCGTCAAGCTGGGCTTTTCCACCGGAGTGCCCCAGCTGGTCGAGGAGCTCGGCATGTACCACCCGACGTGGGTGTTCAGCGTGCCTCGGGTCTTCGAGAAGGTATACAACAGTGCCCAGCACAAAGCCCACGCCGACGGCAAGGGCAAGATCTTCGACTACGCCGCCAAGATCTCTGAGGAGTTCTCCCGCCAGACCCAGGCCGGCCGGGTCAAGCCGCTCACCAAGGTGCAGCACACCATCTTCGACAAGCTCGTGTACTCGAAGCTGCGGGATGTTTTCGGCGGCAAGGTCAACTACGCCATCTCGGGCGGCGCCGCCCTCGGCGAACGCCTCGGCCACTTCTTCATGGGCGCCGGCATTCATGTGTTGGAGGGCTACGGCCTCACCGAAACGACTGCCGTCGCCACCTTCAACCGTCCAAAAGCAACGGAGATCGGTTCGGTGGGCTTGCCCGTCCCCGGTGGCACGGTCCGCATCGCGGATGATGGCGAGGTCCTCCTCAAGGGCGATCACATCATGATGGGCTACTACAAGAACGACGCCGCCACCGCCGAGTCGATCAACCCGGACGGGTGGTTCCATACCGGTGACATCGGCGAGCTGGATGCGGCCGGGTTCCTGCGGATCACCGGGCGCAAGAAGGAGATCCTCGTCACCGCCGCCGGTAAGAACGTGGCGCCGGCCGTCATCGAGGATCGGATCCGTGCCCATGCGCTCATCAGCCAGGCCATGGTGGTCGGCGACGGCGAGAAGTTCATCGCCTGTCTCATCACCATCGATCCCGACGCCTTCCCCGAATGGGCCGAGGAGCATGGCAAGTCCGGCAGCACCGTCGCCGACCTCATCGACGATCCCGACCTGCGGGCTGCTGTGGAAGAGGCCATCGAGGACGGCAACAAAGCAGTCTCAAAGGCCGAGGCAGTCAAGGAATTCCGGATCCTTCCCGAGGATTTCACCATCGACGGCGGCGAGATGACTCCAACCCTCAAACTCCGCCGGGCCATCGTCATGAAGAAGTACGCCGGAATGGTGGAGGACATCTACCGATAGATCGGCTCCGCCGATCTATCGGTAGTCAACGGTCAACAGTCGACGGTCAACGGCTTCCGAGCGACTGCCATTTGCATCGTCGGTGGGGGCCGACACGATCTCGCCACAAACAGACCTTCCGGCCGTTCACCGTTGGTGGGGGCCGACACGATCTCGCCACAAACAGACCTTCCGGCCGTTGACCGTCGACCGTCGACCGGCGACGTCAGTTGATTGGCCTCCAATCAACTGACAAATGAGTCATAGCCGAGGCCGATGAAGTAGCTGACGATGGCACCGACTCCGGCGACGGCAACGTTCTCGAGGCCGCTCTTCAGGGGGTTGGTTCTCGTCATCTGCGTCTTGACGACGCCGACTACGAAGAGACCGATGGCAGCTCCAACGGCGGCGACGATGAGGGCTTGATCCGGATTGTCCATGAAGACGAACGGCATCACGCTGGGGATCGAGCCGGCGAGAAACAGAAGCCCCGACATGACCATGGCAAAGATCGGATTTCGCCGGCCATCATCGATGACCCCGAACTCGAAGGCCTTCATCAGCTCCATGAGCACGTTCTCGTCGGCCGCTGCCGATGCGACCACAGCCTCGACCGCGTCGCCGGTTACGCCGATGTTGCCGAGGTAGTCCCGCACCTCGTCGAGCTCCCGCTCCTTGTAATACTTGAAGTGCTCGCGCTCGAGCTCGAGCTCGCCGTCGATTGCCTCCTCCTGGGACTTCGTCGCCATGTACTCGCCGGCCGCCATCGAAACGGCGCCGGCAAAGGCTCCCGACAGGCCGGCCAGCAGGACGACATTCGAGCTCACACCGCCGCCGACAACTCCTACGACGAGGAGAAACATGGAGACAAGCCCGTCGTTGACGCCAAGGATGATGTCGCGCAAGTACTGCGAGCGAGGACCGAGGTGTTCCCGATATGGAGGGATCTGTTGGTCGTCAACCGGGGCAGCCATCGGCCCGGATGCTACCGCCGGCCGCCTACTGGCGGGCATCGAGCATGGCGAGCGCCCGGGTCATCCAGTCGTACCACGCCCCCGTCATCTCACCCCGGTCCGCATATTCGGCCGGGTACATCGGGTCCCCGATCGCGACCCGCACCGGATGCCGGCGAAGCTTCAGAGCTTCCAACCCCATCGCTTCCCCGGTTCCCCACAAGGCCATGGGCACGAGCGGGCACCCAACCCGCATCGCGAGCCAGGCTGCACCCTGCTTGGGCGGACTCTCACCCCACTCACTCACCCGCCGACCCTCTGGAAACAAGGTGACTCCACCCCCGGTCGCGAGATGGTCAAGGGCCGTTCGCATCGATTGCAGGGGCACCGTTCCGCGCGGCATGGGAATCACCCCGAGGTAGTAGGTGAGCGCATCGAAGAACCGGGACCGACCAAAGAGCTCATCAACGCCGAGAAATCGGGTCGGCCGCTCGGCCGCCACGGCCGCTACAAACGGGTCGACGTGACTGAAGTGGTTGGCGGCAATGACGACGGGGCCGTGTGGAACGGCGTTTTCCCCCACCACCTGGAAGTCCCATACCCGCGGCAAGGCCCGCCACACCCCCCACTGGGCGCCCCGCCACAGGTTGTAGGTGGTGGCCGGGAATCCGGCTTGAAGCCTCGGTCTGATGACTGACACCCCACGACTCTAGAATCCCACCCCGGGAGGTACGAACAGATGCGCTTGACGAGAACCTGGGCACTGCTTCCGATGGCTGCGCTCGGATCTATCGTTGGACAGATCCTGTACGCCGCCCACCGTCCCGACCTTCCGTCCTACGACAACTATGAGACCTCGGGAGCGCTCGGCGACCCCGGCAAGCCCGGACTCACACTGGTGGCCCTCGGAGACAGTTCGATCACCGCCCCCGGCGTCAGCCAGGTCGACGACGCCTGGATCCGCAAAGTCGCCCATGCCCTGACCGACCGGTACTTCGTCCACCTGCGGGCCGTGGCCGTTGGCGGCTCCAAGGCTTCGGACGTCATCGCCGATCAACTCGAACCGGCTCTCGCGGCCGAGCCCGACCTCGCCATTGTGTCGGTGGCAGCCAACGACGCCATCCGGGGAGTGCCGGTGAAACGGTTCGAGCAGGAAGTAGAAGAAATCGTTCAGGCGCTGGTCGAGCGCGGGGCCCGGGTCGTCGTGGTGGGAGTGGGAGACATCGGGTCGGTACCCCGCCTGCCTCGATTCCTCCGCTGGTATCTCTCGGCCCGGTCGGCTCAGTTTGATCGGGTGTCGGCGGACGTTGCCGCCCGGCATGTCGGAGCCGTCAAGGTCGACGTGCGCGGCGATCTGTCCGAGGCGTTCCGGAGTGACCAGATGAACTTCTCCGGAGACCGGTTCCACGCCTCGAGCTACGGGCACGAGCACTTCGCTCACCACATCTCAGTCGCGGTGGAACGAGCCCTGCTCGACATCTCCGGCCCGGTTGCATCGGGCGAGGAAGAGACGGTTGGCTAGGCGGCCTCGTTGAGGCTCTGATGATCGGCGCAGTAGGCGTCGGCGCTCCGCCGGACCAGACAACAGCCCACTGCGACACAGATACAGGTCGGTTTCATACACCCCTCTTCGGCACAAAGTCGCGAAAACTTATCGCGAACCAGCAACTTAGATGCCGGCCGGTCTCCGGCGCAAATAGCCCGGCCGCCCTCCGCAGTCCACCGGTCACTCCTCGTGAGCACCGGCTCCGGCGGGTGCCACCGTCGGGTGTAGCCTGCCGAACGATGACACGAAACGGCGGCATCCTTCTTCACCCCACCAGCCTGCCAGGGCCGTACGGGATCGGCGACCTCGGGCCCGGTGCCCACCGCTGGATTGAGTTCCTCGATCGAGCCGGCTGTGGGATGTGGCAGGTGCTCCCCCTCGGACCCACCGGCTACGGGGACAGCCCGTATCAGACGTTCTCAGCCGTCGCCGGCAACCCGTACTTGATCAGCCCGGAAGGCATGGTCGGCGACGGATTGCTCGACGCGGTCGACCCGCCCGACTTCCCTGAGAACCGGGTCGACTACGGGGCGGTGATCCCCTGGAAACGGGAGCTGCTGGCCGAGGCCTTCGAACGGATGCTGGGCTGGCCGCCCGACCACCCCATCCGATCCGAGTTTGCAGCCTTCCGACGGGCAAACCGTGACTGGTTGCCCGGGTACACGACGTTCATCGCCTTGAAGGAGACGCACGATCTGGTCTCGTGGGCCGAGTGGCCCGCCGAGTATCGCGATCGTGAGCCGGAGGCCATCCGCACCGCTGAGCACGAACTGGCCGACCGGCGCGATCGGGTGGCGTTCGAGCAGTTTGTGTTCTTCCGCCAATGGGAGCGGGTGCGGGTCGACGCCCACCAGCGCGGCATTCAGATCATCGGCGACATCCCCATCTTCGTTGCCCACGACTCGGCCGACGTGTGGGCCAATCGGCACCTGTTCTCAATCGATGGCGAGGGGCAGCCGAGCGTGGTAGCCGGTGTCCCTCCCGACTACTTTTCCGAGACCGGACAGCTGTGGGGCAACCCGCTCTATCGGTGGAGTGCTCACCGTCGCGACGGGTACCAATGGTGGATCAAGCGCGTTCGAGCCACGCTCGATCTCGTCGACATCGTCCGTCTCGACCACTTCCGCGGGTTCTACGACTACTGGGAGATCCCCGGCGACGCTGAGACGGCCATCGAGGGTCGGTGGCGCCGTGGGCCGGGTGGCGGATTGCTGGGGGCCCTCCGGCGGGAGCTCGGCGACCTGCCGCTCATCGCCGAAGACCTGGGAGGCGACATGGGTCCGGGGGTTGCCCGGCTCCGGGAGCGGTTTGGCCTTCCCGGCATGAAGGTGACCCAGTTCGCGTTCGGATCGGGGCCCGACCACGAATTCCTTCCCCACAACTACGACAGCGCCAACTGGGTCGCCTATACGGGCACCCACGACAACGACACGGTGCAGGCCTGGTTGAACGGTGCGGCCGACTACGAACGAGAGTACGCACTCCGGTATGCGGCCGCGACCCCGGAGGACTTCCACTGGGCGCTGTTACGCCTGACATGGTCGTCGATTGCCCGCATCGCCGTCGCACCGCTGCAGGACTTCCTCGGACTTGGGGAGGAGGGCCGCATGAACGTGCCGAGTGTTCTCGGCGGGAACTGGCAGTGGAGGGCGCCCGCCGCTCTGGTCGACGACGCACTCGCCGACCAGATCCGATCACTGAACGAGACGTACGGCCGGCTCCCCGCCTAGAGGTAGAGGCCCGACGAGTTGGCCTGTTCGTCCTTGTCCTTGGCTTCTTTGGCATCGAGGGTGTGGAGAGCCTCGAGGTTCTGCATGGCGGAGCGCTGCACCGCCACCTGCTGGCCCCACAGACTCGCCCGTATGCCATGGAAGAGCCCCTCGAGCCAGCCGGCCAGCTGGGCCTGGGCGACCCGTACCTCGGCTTCGGAGGCTCCTTCTTGCAGAGGGAGGACAACAGCATCGAGCTCGTCGCGCAGCTCGTCGGACATGATTTCGCGAAGCGACGACACCGTGCGGGCGTGCACGCTCTGAAGCCGGGCAACGGCGTCCTCATCGAGCTCGATTCCCCGCACTTCTACGAGCATCGCCTGTGTCATCGAGGCGATGCGAACGAGTTTGAGTGGCTCGGAAACCATCGGCTCATCCGGCTCGTCGGTCTCGGCGACCACTTCCGGCTCGGGCGGCGGGAGGACTTCGGGTTTGGGTGTTTCGTCGTCGGTCACGAGGACGATGCTAGCCCTGGTTCGGACCAGACCTACCGAGGTTGTCGAGCCACTCGGTATGGAAGAACTCGCCCCGGGGACGATCGACCCGCTCGTAGGTGTGAGCCCCGAAGTAATCACGCTGAGCCTGGATCAGGTTGGCCGGGAGACGGGCGGTGCGATACCCGTCGTAGAAGGCGAGCGCAGCCGAGTAGGCGGGCACGGGAATCCCCGCCTCGACGGCCCGGACGACGGTGCGGCGCCAGCCCGGCAGGGCCTGCTCGAGCTCGAGGCGGAAGTAATCGTCTATCACCAGCGAGGCGATGTCGGGTGCCCGATCAAACGCCGCTTTGATGTGCTCGAGCAACACGGAGCGGATGATGCAGCCCTCCCGCCACAGGTAGGCGATGCTGCCGTAATCGAGGCTCCAGCCGTATTCGGCGGCCGCCGCCCGCAGCAACATGAACCCCTGCGCATAGCTGACGATCTTCGACCCGTAGAGGGCGTCGTGTATGTCTGAGACGATGTCGGCACGGTCACCGTCGATACCCCGATCGGGTCCGGTGAGGACATCGGCGGCCGCCACCCGCTGGTCTTTCAGGGCCGACAGCACCCTGGCGAAGACCGCCTCTGCGACCAGTGTCACCGGCACACCGAGTGTGAGCGAGGAAATGCCGGTCCACTTCCCCGTGCCTTTTTGACCGGCGGCATCGAGAACCTTCTCGAGGAGTGGCTCCCCGTCCTCGTCGGGCACCGCCATGATGTCGGCCGTGATATCGGTGAGATAGGAGTCGAGCGGGCCGTCCTTCCAAGCCCGGAACGTGGCGGCCAGGTCGTCGTACGACATACCAAGCCCGACATGCATGAGCGAGTAGGCCTCGGCCAGCACCTGCATGTCGCCATATTCGATGCCGTTGTGAACCATCTTCACGTAGTGGCCGGCGCCGTCGCTACCCACCCAGTCGCAACACGGTGTGCCGTCCGCCACCTTGGCCGAAATCGCTTGCAGGACATCCTTGACGGCAGGCCACGCCGCAACCGAACCGCCCGGCATGATGGAGGGACCGTAGCGGGCTCCTTCCTCACCACCGGACACACCCGTCCCGATGAAGAGGAAGCCCCGCTCTTCAATCTCACGGGTGCGTCGAATCGTGTCTTCGTAGTGCGCGTTGCCGCCGTCGATGATGATGTCACCCTCGTCGAGCAGTTCGAGCAGTTGCCCGATGACGGCATCCGTGCCGGGGCCGGCCTGCACCATGAGCATGACCCGGCGGGGCGTTTCCAGCAGATCGACCAGCTCCTCGAGCGTGGTAGTGGACGCAATCCCTGCCGCCCGGCCCTCTTCCTCCATGAACGCCTCGGTCTTGGCGGTCGTGCGGTTGTAGACGGCTACCCGGTAGCCATGGTCGGCCATATTGAGCGCGAGGTTGCGGCCCATGACGGCGAGGCCGATGAGGCCGATGTCGCTTGTTGGCATGAGGTGACGCTAGCAAGTCCGCTACTCGCTGCTCGCTACTCGCTACTCGCTACTCGCCAAG
>SHLN01000085.1 GCA_004283105.1 Acidimicrobiia bacterium | reverse complement strand
GATCCCGAGCGAGGTGATTCTCGAAGCGGGGAGCGATCCGATCCCCCGCCGTTCCGCAGTCAGCCTCGATTCGATGGAGAACGTCTCTCTTGGCACACTGACCGAACGTCTCGGACGCTTGAGCGATGACCGCATGCGGGCGGTCTGCTCGGCCTTGAGCGTGGCAATCGACTGCCCCCCGTTGGACAACCGGGCCTTCAGCGGCGGGTAGCGATTGAGTCTTCTGAAGGGGGAGGCTCCAGCTGTACATAGGCTCGGGCGAACCCGGCGATCAACAGGACGACCGCCGCCCCGAACAGGGCTCCGCCGACGACGTCGGTGAGCCAGTGCGCCCGAAGGTAGGTCCGGCTCCAGGCCATCGCGACGATGTACCCGGTTGCGACACCAAGGAAGAGCCGGGCCCGGTGGGGCCACAGCATCGCGCACACGAGGGCGAGACCGAGGCCGGTCGCCGTCGCCGTCACCATGACATGACCGGACGGATACGACGCCGATGACTCGGCGACGAGTCCATCGAGCGGTCTCGTTCGGTCGACCAGCACCTTCGTCACCGTCGACAACGCCAGCCCGGCCACCACCATGAGGCCCCATACGTAGGCGGCGCGGGAACGCTTTGCGAACATGAGCACGGCCACCCCGCCCACCACGAAGAGGGTGTTTCCGGCCGGGGTGCCGAGACTATGGAGACCCCGGGCAATCGACACGAAGAGACGGGTCTCTAATTCGACCATGGCTGAGTACCACGCATCATCGAGACCCTCCGTCCACCCGATGACCACGAGTGCCGTCAGGATTGCGAAGACACCGGCCAACCACCAGCCAAGGAGATGCTGTCGGTTAGTGGTCGGCGCCATACGGAATCCACGATATCCGAAGCTCCCGTCGAGGGCTCGTCCTGTGGTAGTCAGGATTGAGGGTGTCCTGCTCCGCGCTGGGTGCGACACGTCTGACGCTTGGCCGTTCTGATTCCCTTCCCTCAGGTGCTGTGTGCAGTTGCGAAGCAACTGCCAAGCAACGCCTAGCGTTGCCTGCATCCCGAAGGGTTGCCACCCACCCCGCCTCCTCCTTCGTCGGAGGCACCCCTCCCTGAAGGAGGGGAAATCAGACCTCCACGCGACGAGTGTGGGGCGTCGCATGCAAACCGCCACAAAACACGTGAGGGAGGGGAATTCAGAACTCGCGCGACTAGACGGCCGCGCCCGCCCGCGAACCCCATTCTCCTATCCGCGATTCCACCAACGGCGGCGGACCGGGTTCGGTGCGAACACGTAGAAATCTGCCCACGACGAGTCAACGTCTCCGGGAACATACGGGTACCGGTTGGGGATGCGCTCCTGCAGGGTCCAGTCCGTTGCATGCTCTCTGACCCAGTCGGTGAACCGGTGGTGCCGGACCTCGGGCCACTCGGTCTCCTCATCTGTATCGGACGAGTACACGACCACGAACCGGGTGGCCACGGCGAACAGGTCGGACATGTATCGCTCGTACACCTCGTCCTCGAGCAGGTGATAGATCACATCGAGTGAGATGGCGAGCTCCGCCCGGTCGGCTAGTTCGTCGCCGGTCCGGTAGGTCCGGAACGCCCTCGTTGGATCCTCCCCAAACCGCTCTCGGCACAGTCCGATAGCCGTTGGAGAGATGTCGAGGCCGAGGTAGCCGGGGTAGTCGATGAGAGAGGCCTGGTTCCCGTCTCCGCACCCGAGCTCGATCACCGATTTGATCGAGTGCTCGACCAGCAACCGATTGACGACCTCGGCTTTGAATTCGGCCAACCGGCCGTAGCTGCCGGTCCCGCTCGTTCCCCCTCCGGCGTACACCGCGTCCCACAACTCAGCGGATGGGAGGATCGGCTCAGGTTCGTCTGGCATTTCGTGAGCGTACTCACGTACGCTGGCCGCCAATGGCACCCGAGACACGATGCGATTGGGCCGGCACCGACCCGCTCTACATCGCCTATCACGACGAGGAATGGGGGACCCCGGAGCGAGACGATCAGAAGCTGTTTGAGTTCGTGGTGCTCGAGAGTGCCCAGGCCGGTCTCAGCTGGATCACGATCCTGCGCAAGCGGGAGAACTACCGCACCGCGTTTTCCGGCTTCGATCCCGAGAAGGTGGCCCGCTTCACGCCCGCCAGGGTGGAGCGGCTCCTCGAGAACAAGGGGATCGTTCGCAACCGGCAGAAGATCGAGGCTGCTATCGGGAATGCCCGCCTGTCGCTCGGGCTACGGGACGAGTTCGGCAGCCTGGCCGGCTACTTCTGGGACTTCGTCGACGACGAGCCGGTCATCAACCGTTTCAAGACCATGGCCGATATCCCCGCCAAGACGCCCGTCTCCGAGGCCATGGCGAAGGACATGAAGGCCCGCGGCTTTCGGTTCTTCGGCCCGACCATCGCCTATGCCCATATGCAGGCCATGGGCCTCGTGAACGACCATGTCATGAGCTGCTTCCGCTGGTCGCAAGTACAGAACGGTTAGTCAGACAAGAACCGCTCGAACTCGCTGCCCGCATACCGGTCGACGACGGCATCGAAATTGACGATCGACTCCCGCAGGCTGTCGGAGGTGGCCTTTTCCAACCCCGACGGGGTGTATGACGGAGCATCGATCCCGAGGAACCCGGTCAGGTGCTTCATGGTGACAGCCTTCCCCGCTTCGTCGATGAAGTCCTCGTACTGAATCCGCCTCAGGGCGTCCGATTCCATCACCTGCTGGGCTTTGGCCCAGAAGACGTCCGATTGGCGTTGCAGATCCACCGAGGCGGTCACCCAGCGATGGAACACCTCGAGATCGAGGTCGCTCGGCGGGCGAACTCCACTCTTGTCGAACTGGCTCTTCTCCTCCTCGTGATATCGATAGAGGGAGAGTGCGTGCTTGATCCGGTTGCGTCGCTCCAGCACCACGAGCCGGGATCCCCTTTCACGAAGAGAGGTGAGGACGGCCATGCGGTCGCGGATGGAATGGCTCCGCATCTTGAAGCCCACATGGACGAAGGCCGGGTCGCGGGGGTCACGGAAGTGCGGATGAGCGTGGAGTGCGGCCAACCAGGTCTCGTACGCGGACCCGGCGCGGTCGACGGGTGGGGACAACACCGTCCGGAGCCAGGCAAGGCGTTCGGTGTCCTCGACATTCCACGCCCATTCATCGAGCGGCTCGAATCCAGGAACGAACACCCCCGGGATGTTCCCGAGCGTCTGGATGAGCCACGAGCTGCCGGTGTTGCCGTAGAAGACGAGGAGGAACGAGTCGTGCATCCGGTGAATCGTACGCCCTGACCTCCACGAGGTGGTGATGGGCTAGTCGAACGCCGCGTTGCGAATCTGGATCCCTTCGCCGGCAAGGTCCCAGAAGCCGTACGTTCCCGCGTCGAGGAGCTCCTGTCCCGCCGACGCCACCGCGGCGAGCCCGACGAGGTTGAACCCACTCCCGACTGAGATGCGCTTGACGCCGATGGCGGCCAGTTCGGCCACGGGCGGAACGCCCGGGAGTGCCAGCACATTGACGGGGACTCCTACCGACTCCACCAGGCGGCGGATACCGTCGGCATCGGTGAGACCCGGCGCGTACACGACGTCGGCTCCGGCTTCCTCGAAGGCCCGCAAGCGGGAGATGGTGTCGTCCAGGTCGGGACGACCGTGCAAGAAGTTCTCGGACCGAGCCGTAAGGACCATGCGAACCGGCCCCCCGTGGGCGGCCTCGGCGGCGGCCGCCACCCGCTCGACCGCCAGGCCATCGTCGTAGATGGGGTCATCCTCCCGGCCGGTGAAGTCCTCAACCGAGCAACCGGCCAGCCCGGTATCGCCGGCGAGCCGGATGGTTTGGGCCACTCCGGCCGGATCGTCGGCGAAGCCGTTCTCCAGGTCGGCGCTCACCGGCAGGTCGGTGGCGGCCACGATGGTGGCGGCGTGCGCCAACGCTTCCTCCCGGCTCACCCCGCCGTCGAGACGACCGAGCGTGGCGGCGTGTCCCGAGCTGGTGGTGGCGAGAGCCTGAAAGCCGAGCGAGGCGAACAGTTTGGCGGATCCGACGTCCCAGGGGTTGGGCAGCAGCAACGGCCCGTCCCGATGATGAAGGTCCCCAAAGTGGGCCGTTTTCGCTGCCTGGTCGGTCATCCAGTCACCCTAGACATCCCGAGGACGGTGAATGCAAGGCTGTCGTCCGATTGCGCCCGACGGATTATCCCGGTTGGCAGCGCGGGCACCAGTACGTGGTGCGCCCGTGCTCACCCAGCTCGTCGCGCTCGATGCTGGTGCCGCAGCGTCGGCAGGAGCGATGGGCCCGCCCGTACACCCACAGGTGGGCGTTGCGACCGTAGCCGGTGGTGTTGCGCGTTGATCGGACCCGGTTAGCCCACAGCAGCCGGCGTGACCGCGTGGCCAATCCAATCAATTGCTGGCTACCCAAATCAGACAGTGGGGTCAGCGGATGAAGGCGCTCGAGGAAGAGCACCTCGGACTTGTAGACGTTTCCCACCCCCGCCATGACTCGTTGATCGAGCAGCAGATCGGCCACCGTCTCCGCCGTGGAGTCCACCGCTCGGGCGGCAGCCTCGGCGGGATCGAACTCGTCGGCGAGGAGGTCGGGACCGAGATGGGCGATCTCGTTCTCAATCATGACCCTCGGACCGGCCGAGACATCGGGAGCGGCAAAGCACACCGCCACCTGGTCGGCCGTTTCCACCACCACCCGGGCCTTCCCGGGGCTCTTACGCCAACGCTCCCCCGGCGAATAGCGATGCCATTGCCCGGTCATGCCGAGATGTGTGCGGACGGCCAGGGCACCCTCGAAGTGGATCAGCAGGTGCTTGCCGCGGCTCCGAATCTCCTCGACCCGGCGACCTGCCAGGCGCCCACGCCACTCCTGCACGGCCCTGGCCGATCCGTCCAGCCGAACCGCCTCCCCACCCACGAGGGGTTGGAGGCGCCGGGCAGCCTGATAGAGCGTGTCACCTTCGGGCATCACTCAATCCCGGTATGCCAGGCCCTTGTAGGAGTCGACGAACCCGGATGCCATCAGCAACGCCCCGAGCGGGGCTACGGCCGCCCGCTCGCCGTCGATGGTTTCGACCTCGAAGCGGCGGCGGCGCCCGGCCAGCTTGCGGAGCGGGTCGACCGCCTGGGTGAGCAGCCCTTCGTCGGCAGAAAAGGTGAGCACCTTGCGGCCGCCTCGCTCAACGAATACAACGAGCCGTCCCCCGACGGTGATGACGTAAGCCCCGGCCGAGCGGCTCGGCCGGCCCACCTCGTTGTCGAGCCAGGGGACCGCCGCCCCGTACGGGTTGGCGGGATCGGCGGCCGCCAGCAGCAACGCCTTCTCGTCCGAGGGCTGCCGGAGCCGATCGACGGCGCCGGGTGAAGAGAACTGCGCCCCGCCAAGGCCTTCGACGAAGTAGCCGCGCCGCACCTGCCCGGCGTCCTCGAGTGCCCGCAGCACCGGATAGATACCGCTGAATCCCCCGGTGATCCCTTCGGCCGCGGCGACGTCGCGGGTGAGGATGCCGGTGCGCTCCAGTAGTTGATCGGTGAGTGCCTTCGCCCGGACGGTGGCTTCGGGAAAGGGCAGAATCAGCGATTCGACGAGGTACCAGCGTCCGCTTCCCGCCGGCGGGGCTGCCGAAGGCAGACGCGGCCGGCGAGCCTTGCTGGTCCGCTTCACCTTCCCCCAGAGAAACGCCCGCAGCGGACCGAGGGTGTCGTTGGTGACTTCTCCAGCCCACACGAGATCCCACAGGGCGTCGAGGGTGTCCTGCGGATCCCGCCCGCCGGCGGCGGTATACAGATCACGGAAGAACGAAGCTCCCTGACCGGCGAGGTGCTCGCGCAGCCGGTCGTGGATAGGCTCCGAGGGGGGCTCGTCTGGCGGCGGCAAGTGGAGCAGCGGAATCTGTTCGCGCAGATAGAGCGACAGGCGGCCGTCGTTCGAGCCGAGCGCGCCCCGCCCGATCCACACCACTTCACCGGAGGCCATGAGTTGATCGAGGATCTCGGGGCCGTAGGACATGCGGGACGGCAGCACATCGGTCTCGAGAATGGAGGCGGGGATGGAAGCACCCTGCAGCTGGCGAACAATTTCGAAGAGCCGATCCAGGCTGGACTGCCGGTTCCCGATGTGCTGCCAGCGGGCGAGGAACTCCCCGAGTGCGGGCGCTTCCACCGGTTCGACCTCGGAGCGGAGCTTGGCGAGGGAGCGGCGCCGCAAGCGGCGCAGCACATCGGTGTCTACCCATTCCTGGCCCGTGCCTGCGGGCAGGAAGGCTCCCCGGGCAGCCCGACCGGCCGATTCGAGCCGGTTGAGGACCTCATCGACCACCGCCGGTGCCAGACCGAGCGCTCCGGCCGCCTGCCGTGCCGTGAAGGGACCATGGGTGCGGGCGAACCGGCCGACGACGTCGCCGAGAGGATCCTCCACCGGTTCGAGGAACGCGTCCGGGATCCCCTGGGGCAGGGCCATGCCGAGGGCGTCGCGCAACCGGGCGGCGTCTTCGACCGCGGCCCATCGCTCCCCATCGCCGGACTGAACACCGATTACTTGCCGGTTGGTTTCGAGCTCGGTGATGAATGCATCGAGATCACCATCGACCCTGGCTTCGAGGTCGATTCGCCCGAGTGGGCCGAGATGACGAAGCAAGTCGTGGACGGCTCCAGCAGAGCGGGCGTGCCGGTCGGGCAACAGCCGCTGCAACTCGAGCTCGACCTCGGCCACCACCTCCGGGTCGAGCAGGCTGCGCAGCTCGGGCTCACCGAGCAGCTCGGCCAGCAGCCCGCGATCGAGGGTGAGGGCGGCCGCTCGTCGCTCGGCCGGCGGGGCATCGTACTCATACATGTAGGCGGCGATGAAGTCGAATGTGAGCGACGAGGCGAACGGGCTCGGGGTATCGAGAGCCACGTCGGTGACCCGGACCTTGCGGGCCCGGATATCTCCCAGCAGCTCGGTCAACGCCGGAAGGTCGAAGTGCTCCTGGAGTACTTCCCGGTAGGTCTCGAGCACGATGGGGAAGGACGGGTAGTTGCGGGCGATCTTGAGCAGGTCGGCCGAACGGCGACGCTGCAACCAGAGCGGGGTCCGGTCGCCGGGCCGGCGGCGAGGGAGCAGCAGCGCCCGGCCGGCCGCTTCCCGGAAGCGGGAGGCAAACAGGGCACTGTTGGCCACTTCCTCGACCACCATCTCCTCGAGCTCCTCGGGCTCGACGAGCAGTGCATCGGCAGGAGGTGGCTCGTCGGCATCGGGGAACCGGAAAACCATGCCATCGTCGGTCCACATGGCGTCGACTTCGTAGTCGTACCGGCTTCGGAGTTTGGCCGATGCCGCCAGCGACCAGGGGGCGTGGACCCGGGCCCCGAACGGGGAAAGGAGCACCATCCTCCAGTCACCGATCTCGTCCCGGTAGCGCTCGATCACGATGGTGCGGTCGGTGGGCAGTGTCCCGGTGACCTCCTTCTCGTCGGCGATGAAGGCGGCCAGGTTGGCGGCCGCCCACGAATCGAAGCGATACCGCTCGATGAGGTGCCCGGCCGCCTCCTCTCGTCCCAGGGCACCGATCTCGCGGATGAACCCGCCGATGGCCCGGCCGAGCTCGAGGGGCCGCCCCACCATGTCCCCGTGCCAGAACGGCAGCTTGCTGGGCGTTCCGGGCGCAGCCGGGGTCACCCGTACCCGGTCGTGGTCGATCTCATTGATACGCCAGGCGGTTGAGCCGAGAGTGATGACGTCACCCACCCGGGACTCGTAGACCATCTCTTCGTCGAGCTCGCCGACATGGCCTCCCTCGGGGAGAGAGACCCGATACATGCCGCGGTCGGGGATGGTCCCGGGATTGGTGACCGCCAGCATCTGGGCACCGGGACGGGCCATGAGGCTGCCATCGACCCGGTCCCACACGAGGCGGGGACGAAGCTCCGCGAACTCATCCGATGGATAGCGGCCGGCCAGCATGTCGAGCACCGCCTCGAAGGCGCCCCGGCCGAGAGAGGAGAACGGAGCGGCCCGGCGCACGAGATCGAACATGTCGTCCACTTGCCAGTCCCCCATCGACACGAGCGCCACGATTTGCTGGGAGAGGACGTCGAGCGGATTGCGGGGGATGGACGTGGCCTCGATCTCCCCCCCATACATCCGATCGACCACGACGGCCGCTTCCAACAGATCGGCCCGGTGTTTCGGGAACACCCGGGCCCGGCTCGGAGCACCCACCTGGTGCCCGGCCCGGCCGACCCGTTGCAGCCCGCTGGCGACGGTGTTGGGTGATTCGACGAGGAGAACGAGGTCGACTGCCTCCATGTCGATCCCGAGCTCGAGCGAGCTGGTGGCGACGACGGCCGGGAGGTCTCCCCGTTTGAGGCGATCCTCGATGACGAGGCGCTGCTCGCGCGACAACGAGCCATGGTGGGCCTGGGCGACTTCGCGACCGGCCAGGTCGTTGAGCTGCTGGGCAAGGCGCTCGACGAGTCCCCGGCTGTTCCCGAACACGATGGTCGACCGGTGCTTCTCGATGAGCTCGAGCAGCTTTGGATACATGAGCGGCCAGATGGAGCGGGTGGGCGGCTCGGCGGGATCGTCGGCCGGCATGGCCAGATCCGGCCGGGTCATGTCCTGGAGCGGAACGACAACCTGGATGTCGAGCTCCTTCTCCCAGGGGGCATCGACCACCGTGACCGGCCGGGGGATCCATTCTTCGCCGTTCGGCTTCCCGCCCCCCAGGAATCGGGCGATCTCGGACAACGGTTTCTGGGTCGCCGACAGGCCGATTCGCTGCGGGGCATCGGCCAACTCCTCGAGTCGTTCGAGGGTGAGGGCAAGGTGTGAGCCGCGCTTGGTTCCCGCCACCGCGTGGACCTCGTCCACGATGACCCATCGCACCGGGGCGAGGATCTCCCGCACCTGGGAGGTGAGCATGAGATAGAGCGACTCGGGTGTGGTGATGAGCACATCGGGCGGGGTCTTCATCATGCGGCGGCGCTCGGTTGCCGGGGTGTCTCCGGTGCGCATGGCCGTGCTGACATCGGGAAGCTCGAGACCGAGCCGGCCGGCGGCGTTGCGGATGCCGGCCAGCGGGGCCCGGAGGTTCCGGTCGATGTCGTAGGCAAGCGCCTTCATCGGGGAGATGTACAAAACCCGGCACCGCTGTTTGGCGTCTGGAGCGGGCTCGGCGTGCAGACGGTCGAGGGCGTAGAGAAAGGCCGCAAGTGTCTTGCCCGAGCCGGTCGGGGCGTGGATCAGCGTGTGTGCGCCGTCGGCGATGGCCGACCAGCCATCGAGCTGGGCGCGGGTCGGCGACGGGAACGACGTCTCAAACCATTCCCGGGTCGGCTGGGAGAAGAGCCCCAGGGCGTCGCCAGCTGTGGTAGCCACTAGAAAGCGAGGTTACCCGCGAGGGGTGACAGGAAACGGGGCTGCGAGCTATGAGCCATGGGCTATGAGCAAGAACTGACCAACCGGGGGCCGGGGGCCGGGGGCCCTAGGCGTTTGTTGTCACGTGCTTGTCGAGGCCCTTGAGGAGCGCGCCGAAGCCGCGTTCAAGCTGCGTATGCAGCAGGCTTGTCGGCATCAGCTTGGCCCACCATTTGAGCTCGTACGTGTAGTCGATGTGGAC
The DNA here is from genome assembly GCA_004283105.1 of Acidimicrobiia bacterium. Classification (GTDB taxonomy): domain Bacteria; phylum Actinomycetota; class Acidimicrobiia; order Spongiisociales; family SHLN01; genus SHLN01. Next base: position 499 of record SHLN01000085.1, on the reverse strand, counting down.
CCTCGTCGTGTCCTCGCCCTCGTCGTGGAGCGTGAAATCTGCAATCCCGTCCTTGAGGGGAAGGCGGTCGATCTGGTAGATGTGGACAACGAGGCGTTCACCGGGGTGCCATCCGGCGACCCGCTCCTTGAGGGATCCGAACGGCTTGAGCGAGCAGTGCCGGGTGATCCCCTCCCCCTCGGTCTCCTCAGACGTGAGGTAGGACTCGGTCACTCCCGGATTCCACTTCTGGATCTCGCCGAAGTCGGCCAGCTCGGCCCAGACCTCGTCGACCGGTGCGTCGATCGTTCGCTCGACGGTGAATCCTGGCACGGGTACTCCTTGTTGATCTTCAGGCAACAACCGTAGAGCGCCAACGATCATTCCGAGATCAGCAATCAGCAGTCAGCCATCAGCTGTGTAGCCACTCTCGGGCCGGGGGGCCGGGGGCCGGTTCGCTGGGTACTACGGCCCTAGTGAAGCCTCTCCGACGGGCGTACCACTCGGGTATGGAATCGTT
>SHLN01000084.1 GCA_004283105.1 Acidimicrobiia bacterium | reverse complement strand
AGTTGCCCCCCTCCCATCTTCGATGGGAGGAGAAAGCGTGCGGCCGGCGGCTGTCGGTGGGCGGTACGCGGTGGGCTCACAGCTCACAGCCCACAGCTCACAGCTCATAGCTATCTTTCATCCATGAAGCCCAATCTCGACCGTGCCATCGAGTTGTTGCGCGACAAGGAACGCCTCCTTGCCTTCACCGGGGCCGGAATCTCGACCGAATCGGGCATCCCCGATTTCCGGGGGCCGCAGGGTGTCTGGAAGAAGGTCGACCCCTCCGAGTTCACGTTCGACAAATACGTCAACAACGCCGAGACGCGGATTCGCTCCTGGGAGATGCGCAAGCAGTCGGGTGTCCTGGACGCTCAACCAAACACCGCCCACCGGGCCCTCGTCGATCTCTGGGTGTCGGGGCTCCTGAGCGGCGTCGTCACCCAGAACATCGATGGGCTCCACCAGGCCGCCGGGCTTCCCTCCGAGGCCGTCGTCGAGCTCCATGGCAATGTGCAGCGCGTGGAGTGTCTCGAGTGCGAGGCGGGCTGGCCGACCGAGGTTGTCATCGCACGGGTCGACGCCGGTGAGGCCGACCCCCGCTGCCCGGAGTGCGGCGGCATCATCAAGGTGTCGGTCATCTCGTTCGGCCAGGCCATGCCGGTCCTCGAGATGCAGCGGGCCAGCGAGCTGGCCGTCGCCTGCGACGCAATGGTTGCCATCGGGTCGACACTGTCGGTCTACCCGGCCGCCTACGTGCCGCTCGAGGCGAAGCAAACCGGCGCCCGCTACGTCATCGTCAACCAGGGCGCCACCGAACAGGACCACCTGGCCGACGTTGTCGTGGAGGGCGCGGCCGGAGAGGTGCTTCCGGCAATGGTGGACGCACTCGCCTAGTCCGCAGCCGCATCTCTCTGAGGCTCCGACTCTCTCCGTCACAGAAGTGACCAAAGGCTCTGCCAGCCACGGCAGGTTCGTGGGACCGTCGCAAGTGGCCATCGATCCATGACACCTCAGGAGGAACAATGAAGAAGGGGATTCTGCTGCACGAGGCCGACGACGACGTCGGTGTGGCAACGATGGACCTGGCGGCAGGCGAGGTCGTCCAGGCCCTGACGCTCGAGGGCGAACCGGTCACAGAGATCGAGCTCGCCGATGACGTGCCGCTCGCCCACAAGGTGGCGATGAGGCCGATGGACGCAAACAAGGACGTCCTCGAATACGGCCGCGTGATCGGGTCGTCCAGCGTCGCCATCGCCGGCGGCGCCCACGTTCACACCCACAATCTCCAGAGCAACCGATGGGCCGGGAGATCGCAGATCGTCGAGCACCACAAGGACCAATCATGACGAACTACCAGGACATGTCACTGACCGGCTACCGCCGTGAAAACGGCACCGTCGGAATCCGCAATCACGTTCTGCTGATCCCGGTTGACGACATCTCGAACGCGGCCATCCTCGGCGTGGAGAGCCTCGTGCGCGGAACGCTGGCGATCCCGCATCCGTTCGGGCGGCTTCAGTTCGGCGCCGACCTCGACCTCACGCTCAACACACTCATCGGCTACGGCAAGAACCCGAACGTGGCGGCGGCAATCGTCATCGGGATCGAGCCCAATTGGAGCAATCACGTCGCCGACAAGATCGCAGAAACCGGTAAGCCGGTCCGTGCGTTCAGCATCGAACGAACCGGTGACCTGCAGACGATTGCCAACGCTGCTCGCGTCGCCCAGGAGTTCGTCCAGTACGCCACCCAGCTGCCTCGTGTCCCGGTCGAGTGGAGCGAGATCCTGGTGTCGACCAAGTGCGGTGAGTCCGACACGACGAGCGGCCTGGCTTCCAATCCGACGGTTGGCCGGGTCTTCGAACGTCTCGCAGAGCTCGGCAGCACGATGATCTTCGGCGAGACCACCGAAGTGACGGGCGCCGAGGACAAGGTCATGGAGCGGTGCGCCACGCCGGAAATTGCCGCCCAGTTCAAGGAGGCCTTCGACAACTACCAGGACCTCGTGCAGTCGCAGGGGGTCAACCTGATGGGCTCACAGCCCACGGAGGGCAACATCCGGGGCGGTCTGACCACCATCGAGGAGAAGGCGCTCGGCAACGTCGAGAAGGCGGGCCGCTGCACGGTCGTCGGCTTCCTCGACCAGGCCGAAGAGCCGACCGGCCCGCCCGGTCTGTACTTCATGGACTCGTCCAGCGCCGCCGCCGAGATGGTCACGCTGTGCTGCGCCGCCGGCGCCACGCTTCACCTGTTCACAACGGGTCAGGGCAACATCGTCGGCAACCCGGTCCTCCCGACCATCAAGATGACGGCGAACCCGCTCACCCTCGAGACGATGGCGGAGCACGTCGACGTGGATGTCACCGGCCTGCTGCGATTCGAGTACAACCTCGACAGCGCCGCGGACCGCACGATGGAGATGATGGCCCGCACGATCAACGGCCGGTTGACCTGCGCGGAGACCCTCCGTCACGACGACTTCGTGTTGACCAAGCTGTACCGCAGTGCATAGTCACCGCCGGCGCTGACCGGGCATCCGTGGAGATCCGCCTTCCCTACGGGCACTCGACCGTGTCGGCGGAGGTCCCCGACCGGTACGGGGTCGACGTCATCGAGCTGCCCGACCCGCCGGCGGCAGCCGATCCGACCGCCGAAGTCGCTCGCGCCCTGGCAGGACCGCTCGGCAACTTCACCTGGTCGGGACACGAGGGTGGTTCGGTGGCGATCGCCGTCAACGACAAGACCCGTCCGGTTCCCCATGAGCATCTTCTCCCCCCGCTGATCGATCGGCTAACCGATCTGGGGATACCGGACGGTGCCGTCACGTTCTACATCGCAGTCGGCGGCCACCCGCCGATGACCCGCGAGGAACACCCGGCCATCCTCCCACCGGAGATCCTGAACCGCTTTCGAGTCGTGTCGCACGATTCAGAAGCGAGCGAGAATCTCGTCTTCCTCGGGGAGACCTCGCGGGGAACCCCGGTCTGGGCCAATCGCGGCTACGTCGAGGCGGATCTCAAGATTGTGGTCGGCACCATCGAGCCCCACCAGTTCGTCGGCTTCTCCGGCGGGGTGAAGAGCGCCGCCATCGGCCTGGCCGGGCTGGCCACGATCAACGCCAATCACACGTTGATGGCTCATCCCGACTCACAGATCGGCACGTACGCGACCAACCCGGCCCGGCAGGACGTCGAAGAGGTCGGCCGGTTGATGGGCATTGATCTCGCTCTGAATGCGGTGCTCGATCAACAGCGACAGATCGTGCAGGCGCTGGCCGGTGACCCCGTTGCCGTGATGGAGGCGGGTGCCCCCCTCGCACGGAAGTATCGCCAAATCGCCGTCGAACAGGACTACCGACTGGTCGTCTGTTCGCCGGGCGGCCACCCAAAGGACATCAACGTCTACCAGTCGCAAAAGGCCGTGGCGTCCGCGGCCCGGATCGTTCGCCCCGGTGGAACCATCATCCTCACAGCCGCCTGCTCCGAGGGCTCCGGGAGCAGGCACTACGAGCAGTGGGTATCGGACAAGCACTCACGTGCAGAGGTGGTCGAGGCGTACCATCGGGAAGGGTTCAGGATCGGCCCGCACAAGGCGTTCCAAATCGCTCGCGACACCGAGCGAGCCCGGTTGCTCGTCTTCTCCGACATGTCGCACGAGCTGACGAGGCGGCTATTGCTCGACCCCGCCGATGACTTCCAGCCGGCGGTCTCCTCCGCCCTCAAAGACCTGGCCGCGGGGGAACGAATCGCGGTCCTGCCACATGCCTCGTCGACGATCCCCTATCTGAACACCGAGGCGATGCGCTGAGCGTCGAGTCGACCGGAGGTCGGCTCCCTAGAGGGCTCTCCGATACCGCACGGCGGGGATCTCGATGCCGACACAATGATCGGTCTCTGCGCCGTCGGCTTCCCAGCCGGCTCGTTCGTAGAAGGAGCGGGCGGCGGAGTTGGCGGTCATCACCCAGAGGGAGGCCTCGGTGAACCCTGCCGTTCGCATCGCGTCGAACACCGCCGTCATGAGCCCAGACCCCCACCCTTGCCGGTACCGGGTCGGGTCGAGATACATCGAGTAGAGCTCGCCAACCACCTCCGGCTTCAGGTCCTTGTCGCCCGAAGGGCCCAGGTGGGCGAATCCCACGACATCCTCGCCGTCGACGGCCACGAGCACAGCCCGCCGCGGGCTCTCGGTATTGAGCCAATCCTGCCATTGGGCGGTGCGGGCATTGAGCTCGCCGCTCAATCCTTCCAGGAACTCAGCGGGAAGGATCCCGGCGTAGGCAACCTGCCAGCTCGCGATGTGGATCTCGGCGAGCCGGGGCGCATCGTCGAGCGCAGCAGGCCGGATCACGGCTCAGCCGGTGCGGCGCTGTTGGTGGAAGAAGATGTCGAGCTCTCGCTGACCGCTTTCCGGTGAGTCCGAGCCGTGCACGATGTTCTCGGTGACGATGATGGCAAAGTCGCCTCTGATCGTCCCCGGCGGCGCGTCGACCGGATTGGTCGGCCCCATGAGCGTGCGGGACACAGAGACGGCCGATTCACCAGACCACCACATGGCCACCACGGGTCCACTCGTGATGAACTCGAGGAGGTCGGGATAGAACGGCTTCTCGGTGTGCTCGGCGTAGTGGCGTCCGGCGGTCTCTTCGGAGATGACGAGCTGGCGAATGTGCTCCAGCTTCAAGCCTTTGCGCTCCATGCGCGAGATGACCTCGCCCACCAGACCCTTGCGCACCCCATCGGGCTTGACCATAACGAACGTGTCTTCGACTGCCATTTCAACTCCTATCGGTTTTTCGCCAGCAGGCTACGCGCCTCGCCGACCACATACATGGATCCCGTCACCAGGAGGGCTCCGTCCTCGCCCGCCGCCTCGAGTGCAGCCCGGACTCCGTCTGCGACCGAGCCGGACTCGTGAACGGCTCGATCCGGCATGGCGGCCCGGGCCGCCGCCGCCACCTCTGAGTCAGGGATCCCACGATGGCTCGGAGCCGTCACGGCGAAGACCTCCCCGGCAATGCCGCTCAACGTCCCGACCAGTTCGTCCAGTTTCTTGTCGGCAAGCGCCCCGAGAACCACTTTCCACAAGAACGGTGGAAACTCCTCATCGAGCGCACCGGCCCCGGCGGCCATCGACTCGGGCGTATGGGCGCCGTCGAGCACGCCGAGCGGCCGGCGCCCGACGACTTCCAGCCGGCCGGGAAGGGTCACGTTGGCGAAGCCTTCCCGAACAGCATCGGGGTCGAGGGCCCTGCCCAGCAGCGCCTCTGTTGCCGCGATGGCCACGGCGGCATTCCGGAGCTGATGGCGGCCGTGAATGGGAACGTGGATCTCGTCGTACTGCTCGTAGACACCATCGACGCTGATGTCCCAGCCCCCCACCGCCTGGACTTCATCGACGAGCCGGAAGTCCCGGCCATGGGCGAGATGGGGCGCTTCGAGCTCGGCCGCCCGGGCTTCCATGACGGCCGCGGCCTCGGGGGCCATGTCACCGGTGACGAGCGTGCCGCCCGGCTTGAGGATGGCCGCCTTCTCAGTCGCGATCTCCGCGAGCGTGTCTCCAAGGTAGGCGGTGTGCTCCAACGCGATCGAGGCCACCACCGATACGGCCGACTGGACAACGTTGGTGGCATCCAACCGCCCTCCCAGCCCCACCTCGATGACACCGAGATCAACGGCCCGATCTGCGAACCAGGCGAATCCGACGGTGGTGACGAACTCGAAGTAGGTGAGCCGGCGTTCGGGGTCGTCATCGACGACGGCATCGAACGCTTGCACATCGGCGACCGCCTGGGCGAAATCTTCGGGGCTCGCCGTCAACCCGTTATATGCGAGGCGCTCCTCCACCGCCTCGAGGTGCGGGCTCGTGTAGGTCCCGACCGAGAGGCCGTGAGCCGCCGCCAGCATGCTGATCATGGCCGAGGTCGAGCTCTTGCCCTTGCTTCCGGTCACGTGAATCACCGGATAGGTCAGATGGGGGTTGCCCATGAGTTCGAGCAGGCCCTGAATCTGGGCAAGGCCCGGACGGATGCCACGACCGGCGTGGTAGTCGAGATAGGCGACGGCCTCGTCGTATGTCAAGAATCACCCAACTCGTCGAGCTGCGCCTGGAGCTTGGCGATCGTTGCCTCTGCCTCGGACCGTTTGCCCTCTTCCTTGGCGACGATGTCGGCCGGCGCCCGATCACGGAAGTTCGGGTTGCCGAGCTTCTTGTCGGCGACGGCGAAGTCTTCCTGCGCAACGGTGAGCGCTCGCTCCAGCCGGGCGCGCTCGGCATCGAGATCGACCACCCCTTCGAGCGGCAGGAATCCCTGCACGCTGCCGGCCACGACCCGGGTGAATCCGTCCGAGACGGGCGGCTCGCCGAACTCGGCGGTGACCGCGACGAGCGACTCGAGCTGGCGTCCCCACCACTGCTCGGCCACCGATCCGGGATCGGCGATGAGGACGTCGAGGGTCTGGCGGGGTGAGAGCTGGTGGGAGGACCGGAACCGCCGGATCCCGCCCACGAGCTCCTGGAAGACCCCCATCGAGTGCGGGGCCGCCAGGTTGGGAGGGTCGGGCCACGTAGAACCGGCCAGCAATCCCTCTCCGACGACTTCCTTCCACAATTCCTCGGTCAGGTACGGGATGGCCGGGTGGAAGAGCTTGAGCAGGTCCCGCAGGACCACGCCGAGGGTTTGGCGAGTCTCGGCGGCGGAGGCCTCGTCGGCCAGGGCCGCCTTCGACAATTCGAGATACCAGTCGAAGACCTCCGACCAGGCGAAGTTGTAGAGAAGCCCGTAGGCGTCGCTGAAGCGGTACTCGTCGGAAAGCTCATCGAAGCGCTCCACCACCGCGGCCAGCCGGGAGAGAATCCAGGCCGACTCCGGTCCCGGGTTGTGGGGGTAGCCGCCGCTGGCGGGCACGCTGCCGGGGTCGATGTGGCCGAGCACGAACCGGGCTGCGTTCCACAGCTTGTTGCCGAACTTGCGGGCACCCTCGACCCACTCCATGTCGAACGGCACGTCCTGGCCGGGGGCGGCGGCCTGCACGATGGCGAGCCGAAGCGGATCGGCGCCGTGGGATTCGATGACATCGAGCGGGTCGATGGCATTGCCGAGCGACTTGGACATCTTGCGCCCGTCCGGGGTGCGCACGAGTCCGTGAATGACAACGTCGGCGAACGGCACGTCGCCCAGGAACTCGATGCCCATCTTGAGCATGCGGGCCACCCAGAAGTAGATGATGTCGAACCCGGTCACGAGGACGGCGTTGGGGTAGAACGTGGCCAGGTCCGGGGTCTCGTCGGGCCAGCCGAGGGTGCTGAACGGCCAGAGCGCCGACGAGAACCACGTGTCGAGCACGTCCTCGTCCTGGCGAAGGTCACTCCCCTGACAGGACGGACACGTGGTCGGGTCCTCCCGGGCGACGATGACCTCCTCGCAGTTTCCGCAATACCAGGCGGGGATGCGGTGGCCCCACCAGATCTGGCGACTCACGCACCAGTCCCGCAGGTTCTCCATCCAGTGGAAGTAGCTGTTCTCCCATCGCTGGGGAACGAAGCGGGTCCGTCCCTCCCGGACCGCCGCGATGGCGGGGGTCACGAGCGGCCCGACCTTGACGAACCATTGGAGCGACAGATAGGGCTCGACCACCGTGTGGCACCGGTAGCAATGACCCACCGAATGGGCCCGCTCCTCGATGTGGTCGATGAATCCGCCCTCCGCCAGTGCCTCCTTGACGGCCCTGCGGGCGACGAGCCGGTCGAGCCCGGCGAAGTCTCCCCCGTGCTCGTTGACCTCGGCCTCGATGGTGAAGATGTTGATGGCCTCGAGACCGTGCCGGTTGCCGATCTCGAAGTCGTTCGGGTCATGGGCCGGGGTGACCTTGACTGCGCCCGTGCCGAACTCGGGATCGACGACGTCGTCGGCCACCACCGGGATCTCCCGGTTCATGAGCGGGAGCAGGACCGTCTTGCCGATGGCGTCGGCGTAGCGCTCGTCGTCGGGATGGACGGCGACCCCGGTGTCACCGAGCATCGTCTCGGCCCTGGTCGTGGCCACCGTCAGGTGTCCGGAGCCGTCTGTGTAGGGGTAGTTGATGTAGACGAGCTCGCCGGCGGTGTCTTCGTACTCGACCTCGATGTCGGACAGCGCCGTGTGGTCCTGCGGGCACCAGTTGATAATGCGGTTGCCCCGATAGATGAGGTCCTTCTCGTAGAGGCGCACGAACACCTCGCGGACCGCAGCCGACAGGCCTTCGTCCATCGTGAATCGTTCCCGGCTCCAGTCGACCGAGTCGCCCAGCTGGCGCATCTGGCTGGTGATGATGCCGCCCGACTTGCGCTTCCACTCCCACACCTGCTCAACAAATGCTTCCCGCCCGAGGTCGTGGCGGGTGAGGCCCTCGTGGCCGAGCTCGCGCTCCACCACGTTCTGGGTCGCGATGCCGGCATGGTCCATGCCGGGCAGCCACAGCACCTTGAACCCCTGCATCCGCTTGCGCCGGATGATGACGTCGTGGATGAGGTGGTCGAGGGCGTGTCCCATGTGGAGCACCCCGGTGACGTTTGGCGGGGGAAGCACAATGCAGAACGGCTCGCCATCGGGATTGTGCTCCGGCGCAAACACGCCGGATTTCTCCCAGACGTCGTACCAATCGGCTTCAACGGCCGCGGGGTCGTAGGTGGAATTCATAGAAGGGGGATGATAGGGACCTCGGCCTTTGGCCTCGGTCCGTCGACGGTCAACGGTCAACCGTCAACGGCCTTCAGATGAGCCGTTGACTGTTGACGGATGACCGTTGACTACGGCCCCGAAGGGGTCGCTCGCGAAAACACTCCCCGATGCCTGAGGGAGTGTTTTCGCTTGTTTCGCCCGCTGTGTTCGAGGTATTTGCTTCCCGCTCAAACCTTCTACCCACAAGGTACGACCACAGAGAGTGGTTGTCTGCTCTGAAAGGCGTCATAGGAAGAGAGCCTGGGGGAACTAGTCACGGGCAACCCTTCGGGTTGCCTACCCCTCCCGCTCCGCTTCGCTTCACGGGAGGGGTAGGAAGCAGGCCCGCGCTGTGTTCTGAGGCCGTCGACTGTTGACCGGTGACCGTCGACGGCAGCGCCGCAGGCGCTGCCTACGCCGAACGCTCGACGTCGCCGCTGGGGAGGTCCTTGACCGGGACGAGGGTGGGGTTGACCCGCTGGCCAACGACGTCCTCGTCGATCATGACCTGGCCAATGTCATCGCGGGACGGGAGGTCGTACATGGTGTTGAGGAGCACTTCCTCCATGATCGCCCGCAGGCCGCGAGCGCCGGTGCCTCGCAGTAATGCCTGATCGGCGATGGCATCGAGGGCGTCGTCAGTGAAGATCAACTCGACCCCGTCCATCTCGAAGAACTTGGCGTACTGACGCACGAGTGCGTTCTTCGGCTCCTTGAGGATGCTGATGAGGGCATCGCGGTCGAGGTCCTCGACGGTCGCCGTCACCGGGAGGCGGCCGATGAACTCGGGGATGAGCCCGAACTTGATGAGGTCCTCCGGAAGCACCTCGGCGAGCATCTCGTCGCTGCGGCTCTCTCCGCGACTCTGGATCTCGGCCGCAAAGCCGATCCCCTGCTTGCCGACGCGGTTGCTGATGACCTGCTCGAGACCGGCGAAGGCCCCACCGCAGATGAACAGCATGTTGGACGTGTCGATCTGGATGAACTCCTGGTGGGGATGCTTGCGGCCACCCTGGGGCGGCACCGACGCCACGGTCCCCTCGATGATCTTCAGCAGCGCCTGTTGAACGCCTTCACCCGAGACATCGCGGGTGATCGACGGGTTCTCGGCCTTGCGAGCAACTTTGTCGATCTCGTCGATGTAGATGATGCCCGTCTCGGCCCTCGGTACGTCGAAGTCCGCAGCCTGGAGCAGTTTGAGCAAGATGTTCTCGACATCCTCTCCGACGTAGCCGGCCTCCGTGAGGGCGGTGGCGTCGGCGATGGCGAACGGCACGTTGAGCTGGCGCGCGAGCGTCTGGGCCAGCAGCGTCTTGCCGCAGCCGGTCGGGCCGATCATGAGGATGTTCGACTTCTGGAGCTCGACTCCGTCGGTGTCCTTCAGCCCGGCGTTGACCCGCTTGTAGTGGTTGTAGACGGCGACCGAGAGAACCTTCTTGG
>SHLN01000083.1 GCA_004283105.1 Acidimicrobiia bacterium | reverse complement strand
GGCCACGACCCGCCCGAGGCGGGAGTCCACTCACCCCCAGCCCAGCTCACGCAATCGATCGTCTGAGATTCCGAAGTGATGGCCAATCTCGTGAATGACCGTGGTGGCGATCCGATGACGCAATCCGTCCTCTGATTGCGTGATCCGGCAATGCGGGCCCTGAAAGATCGTGATGCGGTCCGGCATGACCGCCGAGTACGACATGGGGCCGCGCCGTGTCAGGGCGACACCCTCGTACAGGCCGAGCAACATGCCGGTGTGGGGAGCCTGTTGGGCGGCAGTCGGCCAATCCTGGACCACGACCGCCACGTTCTCCATGTAGCCGGCCAACCCGTCGGGAACCGAGTCGATGGCTTCTGCAACCAGTTCCTCAAACCGCTCCCGCGTCACCTCAATCGCCATGCGGGGATGGTACGGCGGGCGGACACACAGCCACGCCACGGGCTCCTCCTCGCCCAATCCGGTCATCCCGGTACCGTTGCGCCATGGACGACCATCCGCAACCCGGCGACTCCCTTCTCGATCGCGTCCGGACGTGGCCGGGTGAGGCCTACGCCCTCGCCAAGGACACCATCAAGGACACCTTCGACGACCGGCTCCCGGGGCTGGCCGCCGAAGTTGCGTTCTACCTCGTCCTCTCTCTCCCCTCCCTCTTGCTCGTCGTGCTCGGGCTTCTCGGATATGTCGGCGAGATCGCTGGTGCCGGAACCGTGGCCGACATCAAGGATCAGCTGCTCGAGTGGGCCAACAGCATCTTCTCGCAATCCACCATCACCGACACCGTCGAACCGGCCATCGACAGCCTGCTCGAGCAGGGCCGGGCCGATGTGCTCACCATTGGCGGCATCATCGCGCTGTGGTCGGGGTCGCGAGCCGCCCGGGTCATCGTCGACGCCGTCACCATCGCCTACGACCTCGAGGACCATCGCGACTTCCGGCGCAAGACCCTCGTCGGGTTGTGGCTGACCGTGGCCGGGATTCTGTCCATGACCGTTCTCATCCCGCTTCTCGTGGTCGGCCCCCGCTTCGGAGCCGCGCTGGCCGAAAACTTCGGGCTCGAATCCGCCTTCGAGACCGTCTGGGCCGTTCTCTACTGGCCGGTCGTCGCCACTGTCGGCGTCGTATTGCTCACATGGGTCCTCCACATCGCTCCGCCCCACTCAACCCCCTGGCGGCGGGACGTCGCCGGGGCGATCCTGGCGCTCGTCGTGTGGGCGCTCGGCAGCCTCGGCCTCCGGATCTACACGACCAGCTTCCTCGAGTCGAACTCAGCCTTCAGTCTGTTCACCGCTCCCATCGCGGTCCTGTTGTGGCTGTACGTATCGGCTATTGCCGTGCTACTCGGCGCCGAATTGAATGCCGAGATCGAGAAACGGTGGCCGCATTCGTCATAGATGATCGCCCTCACCGGAACACTTCCGGGTAAAGCGGCGGGAGACGGGGCATGGTGGCATATGAGGCAACCCCAGGTTCTTTCGGCCCTATCACTGTGATGACGTTCAGGCCAAGCTTCCTGACGAAGCGATGCCTGCAGGTCGCGTGATCGAGCGTCGGCAGGACCCCCACGGTTCGGGAAGGAACACATGCTGAGCACACCGCAACGGCCGACCAGCCTTGCCGTTCTGACCAGCGGCGGGGATGCCGCCGGCATGAACCCGGCCGTGCGGGCCGTGGTGCGGACGGGCCTGCATCTCGGACTAGAGGTGTATGCGGTGCGCGACGGGTTTCAGGGCCTGGTCGACGGAGGAGACTCCATCAAGCCGATGTCCTCGAAGGATGTGGGCGGCATTCTGCAGCAGGGAGGTACCGTGCTCGGCACCGCCCGCTCCGAGGACTTCCAGACTCGTGAGGGTCGGCGGGCAGCGGCCCGCAACCTCGTAGAACTGGGTATCGATGCGCTGATCGTGGTGGGAGGTGACGGCAGCCTGACCGGAGCCAACCTCTTCCGCCGGGAATGGCCGGATCTGCTGGCCGAGCTGGTCGAACAGGGTGAGATCGACTCGTCGATGGTGGCGGCCCACAAGCGCCTCACCCTCGTTGGACTGGTCGGCTCGATCGACAACGACATGTTTGGCACCGACATGACGATCGGCGCAGACACCGCCCTCCATCGAATCGTCGGTGCCATCGATGCCATTCACAGCACGGCGTCCAGCCATCAGCGCTCCTTTGTAGTCGAGGTGATGGGCCGCAACTGCGGGTACCTGGCGCTGATGAGCGCCCTTGCCACCGGCGCTAACTGGGTGCTCATACCCGAGAGCCCACCGGACACCGACGACTGGGAAGAGTCGATGTGCCGGGCTCTGACGGCCGGGCGGAGCATCGGTCGTCGGGACAACATCGTGATCGTGGCCGAAGGGGCGCGAGATCGTCACGGCAACCCGATCACCGCCCAGCACGTCAAGGAGGTGTTGGAGGAGCGCCTGGGCGAGGACACCCGGGTGACGAGCCTCGGACACGTGCAGCGAGGCGGAGCACCGAGCGCGTTCGACCGCTATCTGAGCACGGTGCTCGGCTATGCGGCCGTGGAACAGGTCATCACCTCCTCTGGGGCGGAAGCACAGGTGGTCGGCATCAGGGAGCACCAGATCATCAGCTCACCGCTCATGGACTGCGTGGACAAGACCCGAGCCGTGGCCAGCATGATCGACGAGCAGGATTACGAAACGGCAATGGAGATGCGGGGTGGGAGTTTCCGGGACTCGTTCCAGATGATTCGCACGATGGTGCGCGCCCAACCTCATCCGCCCGAACCCGGCCAGGCGAGACTACGACTTGCGGTAGTGCACGCCGGAGGAGCGGCACCCGGTATGAACACGGCCGCCCGCGTTGCCATCCGCGTCGGGATCGATCGGGGCCATTCGATGCTGGCGGTCCGCAACGGAATCGAAGGCCTGCTCCGCGACGACATCGAGGAAATGGACTGGATGAGTGTCAACGGCTGGGTGTCACGGGGAGGCGCCGAGCTCGGCACCAGCCGGTATCTTCCCGGCGAACGCGAGACCGAGCTGATCGCCGAACGACTCGAAGCCGGCAACATCGATGGATTGCTCATTATCGGAGGGTGGTCGGGCTACGAGACGGCTCATGCGTTCCACACGAAGCGGACCGAGCATCCCCAGCTGGCGCTGCCGATCGTGTTGCTTCCGGCATCCATCAACAACGACCTGCCCGGATCTGAGGTGAGCATCGGGGCAGATACCGCTCTCAACAGCATCGTGTTCGACGTGGACAAGATCAAGCAGTCGGCGGTGGCGGACGGCCGGTGTTTCGTTGTCGAGGTGATGGGCCGCGATTGCGGCTACCTGGCACTCATGAGCGGGCTCGCCACCGGGGCAGAGCGGGTCTACCTTCCAGAGGAAGGCGTCTCGCTCGAAGACCTCGAGACCGACATCAGCGACTTGAAGGCGGGGTTCGCAGCCGGCAAGCGGCTGGGACTCGTCATCCGCAACGAGCAGGCCGACCCGGTCTACACAACGTCGTTCATCCGGTCGCTGTTCGGTCGCGAAGGAGGCAACCTCTTCGATGTGCGTGAGTCGATCCTCGGCTACATCCAGCAGGGAGGGGATCCATCGCCCTTCGATCGCATCCAGGCCACCCGGCTGGCCGCCAAGTGCACGGACTACTTGATCGAACAGGCGCTATCGGATTCGCCACAGAGTTCCTTCATCGGCCTCCAGCGCGGCCGGGTACGTTTCACTCCCCTGTCCGAATTCCCTGTTCTCGTCGAGCCCGGCCTCCAACGGCCTCGCGAGCAAACCTGGATGGCGCTTCAACCGCTCGCCGCCGTCATGGCCGGGGTGCGAGGCCGCAACCGATAGGCGCGCCCTCAACCACGATCCACACCAACTGCGCTCACCCGACTCAGCCGACTGCAGCCTCGAGGGGAACCGCCAGTTCTTCGTTCACAAGGCGGAGGTGATGGGCGCTGAAACCGCGCAGATTGGCGAGCTGGCGAGCGGTCAGGGTGTCGCACACCCACTCCCAGTGCAGCGAAACCCAATCGCCGACGGCGACGGCCACTGTGGGGGATGCCTGGACTACTTCGACCTGCGGGTGGGAGAGAATGAGAGCCCCGTCCACCCATTCGAGCGGACGAGACACCACCGCTACCGAATCCTCCTCGACGGCGTGGACCTTGCCCCATCGAATTCGACACCGATCCATGACGTGGAGCGGTTCGTCGATGCGACCCTCGCGCATCAAGCCGGCCCAGGGATAGACCGCGAACACGTGAAAACTGTGGTGAGCAAGGCCTCCGGCCCACACCGCTTCTGCCACTCGATCCCAATCTCGGCCCGCTCGCTTGCGGAACCGCTCCGTCACCGAGCGACCAAGCAATGCCATGTCGACGTTCATCAACAGCCGGTTGCCGATCCAGTAGGCCTCAACCACGCGCCGATCGAGCGGATCATGGATTCCGGCTGCCGCGGCGATGAGCTCGAGGTACGGATAGGCACCGTCGAACGCCATCACCAATTGGCGCAACCCGGGATCTGAGACGGCAGAGACGCTGTACTCCACCAGCGCATCGACATCCTCCGGTCCGCAGTACCCGAGCCGATTGGGCGGGTAGGCGTAGCGGACGAACAGGCCGGCTCCATCGCCGGAGTCGCGAGGCATCGGTGACTCCACTTACTCACTGTGGCCGGTTCCTCCCCGATCGTGATCGTGCCGGTGGTCCCGGAAACCCCGACGAAGGTCCCTGTTGCCGAGCTCCCCGACCGCCTACGTTGATGAGAAATGACCGCCGCGTCCATTCTCGACCGATCAGACTTCGACCAGCTTCTCGCCCTACTCGTGGATGAGGGATACCAGCCGATCGGGCCGATCCTGGAGGGCGGTCGCATCGTCTACGGGCCGATCGACTCCAGCAGCGACCTCCCCGCCGGCAAGACCGATCTTCACGACGGAGGCATGTACCGGCTCGTAGATCGACAGGACGACGCTCTGTTCGGCTACAACCTGCCGAGCGACTCGTGGAAGCAGTACCTGTTCCCGCCGCAAACGCTCCTCTGGTCGGCCGTCCGTTCCGGTGGTTCCTTCTCGGTGAACCCTCCGACTTCCGAAGCACCCCGCTACGCCCTCTTCGGCGTCCGGGCCTGCGAGCTGGCCGCCATCGACATCCAGGATCGGGTCTTTGACGGCGCCTACCCGGACCCGCACTACGGGTCCATCCGGGAGCGCGTATTCATCGTCGGCGTGAACTGCGTGCAAGCGGGAGGGACCTGTTTCTGTGCCTCGATGGGAACCGGGCCCGAGTTGACCGACGGCTATGACATCGTGATGACCGAGTTCATCGACGAGGACGAGCATCGGTTCCTCATCCGATCGGGCACGACTGCCGGAGGCGACGTGCTCGCCCGGCTCCCACTAGCGCCGGCTGATCCAACCGACTGCTCGCACGCAGACGCCCTCATCGCCGAGGCCGCCACCGGCATGGGCCGCACCCTCGACACCGGGGGCATCAAGGAGCTCCTGTATGAGAATGCCGAGCACCCGCGCTGGGACGACGTGGCGTCCCGATGCCTGCTCTGTGCCAACTGCACCATGGTGTGCCCGACCTGCTTCTGCGCAACCACCGAGGATCGGCCCACGCTGGACGGAGCAACTGCCGAGCGATGGCGAACCTGGGACAGCTGCTTTGCCCTCGAGCACTCATACATCCACGGTGGCCCGATCCGGGTGTCGGTCCGGTCCCGCTACCGCCAGTGGCTGACTCACAAGCTGGCCACATGGATCGATCAATTCGACACCTCGGGCTGCGTCGGTTGCGGGCGATGCATCACCTGGTGCCCGGTTGGAATCGACATCACCGAGGAAGTCAAGGCCATACGCACAGAGGAGGCAGCCCATGCCCACCGGTGACATAACCCACATCGACCACCCGCTGCTGGCAGGTCTGAGCGACGAGCATATGAGCAAGATCGCCAGCTGCGCCTGGGGTGACCGGTTCGAGGAAGGCGAGCATCTGTTTCGGGTTGGCGAGATCGCGAACCGGTGCTTTCTCATTTCGGCTGGTCTCCTGGCGCTCGAACTGGACGCCGGCCAACGCGGAGTGATCCGCACCAGCACCATCGGGGCCGGCGAGGTGGCCGGGTTTTCGTGGATCTTCCCGCCCCATCGCTACGGGGAGAGCGGCCACGTGGTGGAACCGATCGAAGCAACGGTGCTCGACGGCGAGAAGCTGCGAAAGATGAAAGTGGAGGATCACGAATTCGGCTACGAGTTGATGATGCGATTTGCCACCGTCATGCTTTCCAGACTGCAGGCTGCCCGACTCCAACTCCTGGATGTGTACGGTGACCATCGCTGAGCCTCGTATCGATCCGATGCTCACCACACCGATGGTGATCTCGGCGCGGCGACAGGAGACGGCCGACACGTTCACCATCGACCTCGCCCCGCCGGGGGGATTCACCTTCCTCCCCGGTGAGTTCACGATGCTCTACGTCTACGGGGTGGGCGAGGTGCCTATTTCCATCAGCGGCGATCCTGCCCATCCGGAGGTGCTCACCCACACAATCCGGGCAGCCGGCAAGGTGACCGAAGCGCTCGAACGTATGAGGCCCGGCGACACCGTCGGAGTGCGCGGCCCGTACGGCACCGGCTGGCCGATGGAAGCCGCCAAAGGCAAGGACGTGGTCCTGGTGGGGGGCGGGATCGGGCTCGCCCCGCTGCGCCCGGCCCTCTCTCACATCATCAACAACCGCATCGACTACGGCCTCGTCTCCATGGCCATCGGGTTCCGGAGTCCCCACGAGATGTTGTTCGTTGAGGAGATCCGCGAATGGCGCCAGCACTTTGATCTCGACATCGAGCTCACGGTCGACGTCGCCGACGAGACGTGGCGCGGCTCGGTCGGCGTCGTCACCCGTCTGATCCCGATGCTCGAGGCCAACGAGGACGCCATCGCCATGGTGTGCGGGCCCGGGATCATGATGACGTTCACCGCCCGGGCGCTGCGCGATCGAGATTTCCATCCCGACAACATCTACGTCTCCCTGGAACGGAACATGAAGTGCGGGGTCGGGATGTGCGGCCACTGCCAGTACGGGCCACTGTTCGTCTGTACCGACGGTCCCGTCAAGCAGTTCTCCGAGGTCGAGCGACTCTTCGGGATTCGGGAGGTCTGATGACAAAGCCGAAGCTGGCGGTGTGGAAGTTTGCTTCCTGTGACGGGTGTCAACTCAGCTTGCTCGACGCCGAGGACGAACTGCTCGCCGTGGCCGGCGCCATCGAGATCGCCAACTTTCCCGAAGCGTCGCGAGAGGTCCTCCCCGGGCCGTACCAACTATCGCTCGTCGAAGGGTCGATCACCACGCCACACGATGCCGAGCGCATTCAGGCGGTTCGCGCCGAATCCGAGTTTCTCGTGACCATCGGCGCCTGCGCCACAGCCGGCGGGATCCAGGCACTGCGCAACTGGGCCGACGTGGCCGAGTTCACCCGCTCCGTGTATGCAACACCCGCCTTCATCGACACGCTCGACACGTCCACGGCCATCGCCGATCACGTAACGGTCGACTTCGAGCTGCGGGGCTGTCCGATCAGCAAGGAGCAACTGCTCGAGGTGGTGAACGCCTTCATCTACGGCCGCCGGCCGGCCATTCCCGAGTACAGCGTCTGTGTGGAATGCAAGCGGCGCGGCACCACCTGCGTGATGGTGGCCGATGGCACGCCGTGCCTTGGCCCGGTCACCCAGGCGGGATGCGGGGCGATCTGTCCGGCCTACAACCGCGGCTGCTACGGATGCTTCGGGCCGGCCGAAAGCGTGAACCTCGAAGCGCTGCTGAATGAGTGGAGGCGACTCGAGGTAGACGAAGCCACGATGGTCAGGGCGCTGCGGACCTACAACGCATACGCGCCGGAGTTCCGGGACGCCTCGGAGAAACTGGAGGCGTCGCTATGACCAGACGCGTCATCGACGTCAACTACCTCGCCAGGGTGGAGGGCGAGGGGTCGCTCTATGTGAAGCTGGACGGCGACACGATCAGCGAGCTCGAATTCGGCATTTTCGAGCCACCGCGATTCTTTGAAGCATTCCTGCAAGGCCGCGACTTCACAGAGGTGCCCGACATCACATCCCGCATCTGCGGGATCTGCCCGATCGGCTACCAAACCTCGTCGATCAACGCCATGGAAGACCTGTGCGGCGTGACCGTGCCCGCCGAGATCGATGCCCTGCGACGGCTCATCTACTGCGGCGAGTGGATCGAGAGCCACGCTCTCCATGTTTTCCTCTTGCACGCGCCCGACTTCCTCGGGTACGAATCGGCCATCCATCTTGCGAAGGACTTCCCCGACGAGGTCAAGATGGGTCTCCGGATGAAGAAAGCCGGGAACTCGGTCGTCCAGGTCGTCGGCGGTCGTGAGATCCACCCCATCAACATGAAGGTGGGCGGTTTCTTCCGGGCGCCGACCCGCCGGGAGTTGCGGGCCCTCATCCCCGAACTGGAGTGGGGCCTCGACGCCGCCCTCCGGACCGTCAATCTCGTGACCGGATTCACATTCCCAGACCTGAAGCGCGACTACCTGTTCGTCGCCATGCGCCACGAGGACGAGTACCCGATGGCGCGAGGCCGGGTCGTCTCGAGCGACGGCCTCGATATCACGGCCCATGAGTACGAGGATCACTTCCAGGAGAGCCATGTCGAACGATCGAATGCCCTCCACTCCCTCACGAGCGACGGTCGCGCCTACCACGTCGGACCAATGGCCCGATTCAACCTCAACGCCGACTTCCTCACACCACAGGCATCCGCCGCCGCCACCCGCGCCAATCTGGTCCCACCCGTAACCAATCCGTTTCAGAGCATCATCGTTCGCGCCGTCGAGATCGTGCTGGCGTTCGAGGAAGCGCTTCGCATCATCGCCGAGTACGACCCGCCGGAGCCCCCGGCCGTCGAGGTCAGTCCCGCCGCCGGCGTGGGTTTCGGAGTGAGCGAAGCCCCCAGAGGGCTCCTGTTCCATCGCTATCAAATCGACGGGCATGGCCTCATCGAGGAAGCGAGGATCGTGCCCCCTACCTCGCAGAACCAGCCAACGATCGAGGCGGACCTCCACGATCTCATCACGGCCAACCTGAGCCTGTCGGACGAGGACCTCACCTGGCAATGCGAGCAGGCGATCCGCAACTACGACCCGTGTATCTCGTGCGCCACGCACTTCCTCGACCTCCGTCTCGATCGTGGGTGAACGGGCCATCATCTGCGTCGGGAACCGCTCCCGGTCCGATGACGGGATAGGCCCGCTCATCGCCGAGGAACTCCTCAGCCGGAACCTCGACGTCCCGGTCCACTTCTCGAACGGGGAACCGGGTGAGCTGCTCGACCTGTGGCGGGGCCTCGACCGGGCCGTCATGGTGGATGCCGTGCTGACCGGCCGGAGCGAACCGGGAACCGTTCAGGTCCTGCGTGCCGGAGACGAGCCGCTGCCGGTCATCTCCCATGCGTCCAGCCACGGTATCGGTCTCGCCGAGTCGATAGAGCTCGCCAGGAGCCTGCGTGCGCTGCCAGCCGATGTTCGCCTGGTCGGGATCGAGGCCGAATCGCTCGAGCCAGGGTCCGAATTGACCCCGGCCGTCCGGGCGGCCATTCCCGACGCCATCGAGCAGATCCTGACCGAGGCCGGCGATGCATGAGCTGAGCCTCGTCGCTTCCCTGTGCGCTCGGGCCGAGGCGGTGGCCGTTGAGGAGGGCGCCACCCGGGTGACCGCGTTGACCGTGCGGCTCGGTGCGTTATCCCACCTATCCCCGGACCATTTGCGAGACCATCTGGCACGGGCGTCCACCGGCTCGCTGTTGGAAGGTGCGAGAGTCGATGTCACCGTCGACACCGATACCGCCTCGCCATCGGCTCAGGACATTGAGCTACTGGCCGTGGAGGTGGCGTAGCCGTGTGTCTCGCCATCCCCGGCCGAATCGTCGAGATCATCGACGGCGACGGCCTCGAGCGCCGGGCACGCCTCGATGTCGGCGGGACCGAGCTCGAAGTGAGCCTCGGGATGGTTCCCGAGGCCCGGGTGGGAGACCACCTCGTGAGCCATGCAGGATTCGCGTTGCGGGTGGTTGATCCGCTGGAGATCCCGGAGCTGTAGCACCGGCCACCGGCCACCGGCCATCGGC
>SHLN01000286.1 GCA_004283105.1 Acidimicrobiia bacterium | reverse complement strand
CTTCTTCCTCGACTTCAGCAGGATGACGGCGATGACGGCGGCGATACCGGTGGCGACTGCGGCGCCGGAGACCACGGGGTCGGGTTTGGGCATCTCGGCGAGTCGGGTGCGCAAGTCGACGGCGAGGTGGAACTCCCGGATCTGCCAGTCGCGCTCTTCTGACACCTTGCGGAGTTCCCGGGCGGGGTTGACGGCCACCGGATGGCCGACCGCCTCCAGCAACGGCAGGTCGGTATGACTGTCCGAGTAGGCGTAGCTGGCCGAAAGATCGAGGCCGTCGGCTTCCAACTCATGCAAGGCCTCGGCCTTCGTCGGCCCGTAGGCGTAGTACTCGAGCTCGCCGGTATACAGGCCCGCGTCATCGACGGCGGCCCGCGTGGCGATCACGTCGTCGACCCCCAGGTAGTGGGCGAGCGGCTTGACGATCTCGGCCGGGGACGATGAAACGATGATGACCTTCCGCCCCTCCCGGTGGTGCTCGTCGATGAGGAACAGGGCTTCGGCGTACACCAGGGGAGCAACCACGTCTTCGAGGGTCTCGGCGACGATCTCCTCCAGCTGACGGCTATCCCATCCTTTGATGAGTGCCATCAGAGCCTCTCGAACTCGCTCCATCTGGGAGTGATCGGCGCCGAAGAGAACGTAGAAGAACTGGGCGACGGCCATGCGGAGCAGCGTCCGGCGGTTCAGGAGGCCTGCTTTGTACATGTGGCGGCGAAACGCCAGCGTCGAGGACTTGGCGATTATCGTCTTGTCGAGGTCAAAGAAGGCGGCTGCGGGGACCATACAGAGATTGTACGACCGTTGTCCCGCTCAGAGCACTCCGGCGAAGCATCTTGAACCGCTGATCGGCGTCCGCCATGCCTGCACAGAGCGGCGGCGGAGCCAAGTTGGGAGCGTATGAACATTCTCATGGTCCACAATCGCTACCGGTTCCGTGGTGGCGAGGACGTGAGTACCGAGGCCGAGACGGCGATGCTTCGCGAGCACGGCCACAACGTCGAGCCCTTCTCTCGCGACAACCGCGACATCCCCGAGCTTGGAGGCCTTGAGTGGGGGTCGGTTGGCCCGGCGCTGCGGTTGGGGGCCGAGACGGTGTGGTCCCGGTCCGTGCACCGCGAGGTCAAGGCATTGCTCCGGCAGCGCTCATTTGACATCGTGCACGTCCAGAACTCCTTTCCCCAGATCTCCCCATCGGTGCTCTATGCGGCCCGCTCGGCCGGGGTGGCCGTCGTGCAGAGCCTCCGCAACTACCGCCTGGTCTGCGCCAACGGCACGTTCTATCGCGACGATGCGGTTTGCGAGTTGTGCATGGGTCGGGCCGTAGGGGCACCGGCGGTGCGATACGAGTGCTACCAGGATGATCGGGTCGCCACCGGTGCCGTGGTGGCGCTGCAGAGTATTCACCGCCTGGCCGGCAGCTGGGATCGTTCGGTCTCGGTCTACATTGCCTTGAGCCGGTTCGCGGCCGGCAAGCACATCGAAGGCGGCATCCCCGCAGATCGCGTCGTTGTGAAGCCCAACTTCCTCGCCGACGACCCGGGCCCCGGCAGCGGGGATCGATCGGGATTCGTGTACGTGGGACGGTTGTCGGAGGAGAAGGGGATCGACACACTGCTCGAGGCCTGGGAGTCCATCCCGGCACCGCTGACCATCATCGGCGACGGTCCGCTGGCGCACCTGGTCGAGCAAGCGACCGCCCGGAACCCACGGATCGACTACCGCGGCGCCCGCTCCAACACAGAGGCCGTGGAGGTGCTCGGCTCGGCCCAGGCAGCCGTCGTGCCGTCCCGGTGGCATGAGCCGTTCGGCCGCGGGGTGATCGAGGCCTATTCGCGGGCTACTCCGGTCATCGCGGCGCGGATGGGCGCGTTGCCCGAATTGGTCGATGACGGCCGCACCGGGATCCTGTTCGAGCCCGGCGATGCCGACGACTTGGTGCGAGCAGCCGAGCGGGTGCTGGCTGACCCGGATCCGTCGATCATGTCCCAGGCCGCCCGGTTGGAGTTCGAGGCGAAGTACACCGCAGATGAGAACTACCCCCAGCTGATGGGCATCTACGACCAGGCGTTGCGAACGCGCCCGGCCTGAGACGTGTGCGCCTTGAGAGCCGATGGGCCCGGACTACGCTGCCCACCATGTGTTGCATCGCTACCACCGTCGAGATCTGCGTGTTCTGCACGCCCACCGGGGTCGCTCGGGTAGGCAATAGTGCAGTTTGTTGAGACTCGCCTTGCCGGCGCGTTTCGGATCCTCCTGGAGCCGAAAGTCGACGCCAGAGGCTCGTTTACCCGGACGTTCAGCCGAGACGAGCTGGAGGAGAGGGGTCTGGCCGATTCTCTCGAGCAATGCAACACCGTCACGAACGAGCGGGCCGGCACCCTCCGGGGGATCCATTACCATCTGCGGCCCGCTGGCGAGGTGAAGTTCGTGCAATGTGTACGGGGAGCAGTCTTCGACGTCCTCGTGGATCTTCGACCTGAGTCGGAGACCTACGGAGAGTGGATCTCACTTGAGCTCCAGGAGACGCGGCCCGAGATCCTCTACATCCCGAAGGGGATGGGGCACGCCTACCAGACGCTGGAACCGCAGTCGACTGTCCTGTACTTCATGTCGGAAGCGTTTGTTGCCGGTACCGAACGCGGATTCCGATGGGACGATCCTGCGCTGGGAATCCCGTGGCCCGTGGCGGACCCGATTCTCTCTGCGAGGGATCAGGCCCTTCCCGACCTCGACCTCGAGCGACACCGTCTTGAGCATTCTTCGAATGGAGGCGGCTCGTGACACCAGCCGACGAGACGCCCCCCACCGTCTTCGCCGACCGGATCGGCGGCAGCGCTACGCAGGTCCCGAGCCTCATGGGCCCCGTCCTCGTCG
>SHLN01000285.1 GCA_004283105.1 Acidimicrobiia bacterium | reverse complement strand
GTCGACGGTGTCAGAAATCAGGGGTCTCACGGCCGACCAGGATATTGGGGAGCGGGGCGCATACCAAAAGAGTTTTCACCCGCCGACGACCTCGTTCGCCCGGGTGAAGATCGCGTCGAGCATTTCCTCGGTGAGACGTCCGGTGAACGTGTTCTGCTGGCTCGGGTGATAGCCGGCGATGACGAGCGGTCCCCCGCCGACGCTGACCTCGCGGCCGTGACCGAACGGGGGCCGGGGCTTGGGCACCGCCGGACCGAAGCGGCGCAGCACCTGGTGGTAGGCGAGCTGGCCGAGCGCAACGACCACCTCGGCCGACGGGAGAAAGTCGAACTCCCGATCGAGCCATCCGGCGCACGTGGATCGCTCTTCCGCTGTCGGCTTGTTGTCCGGGGGCGCGCAGTGAACGATCGCCGTGATGTAGCAGTTCGAGAGCGCGAGACCGTCCGCACGATCGGTCGCCGTCGCCTGATTGGCGAACCCGGCCCTATGGAGCGCCCGGTAGAGCCAGTCGCCGGAGCGATCGCCGGTGAACATACGCCCGGTCCGATTGGCACCGTGCGCGGCCGGCGCCAGCCCAACGATGACGAGCCGGGCGTCTGGATCACCAAAACCCGGGACCGGCTTCCCCCAGTACTCCTGATCGCGGAACGCCGCTCGCTTGGTGGCAGCCACCTCTTCTCGCCAGGTCACGAGCCGCGGGCACTGCCGGCAGGACACGACCTCGCGGCTGAGCAGTTCGAGGCTCACTCAGCCGCCGGATCGAGCGCTGCCTCAGTAAATCGGCTGCCCGCGTTCCAGAGTATCCACCCGAGGTCGCGCGCCTCGGCCTCGTCTATCTGGCTTCTGACCTCGGCCTCGCCATACGGCTCGCCGCACCCGTACGTGAAGTCCTGGATCCAGGGACGCACGATGGCCGGACCGGTCACCCGGGGCAGACCATCGTCGAGGGCACGAGCGACGACCGGGCCGGGATTGGCATTCGGGCACTCGAATCCGAACCAGCCGGTCGAGTAGTGACTCGGGTAGATCATGGGACTGATGACGTCGACCGAGTCGGCCAGCTCCTCGACCTTCTGGCCAAGGCCCTGGTCCCCGCTGGCGCTGAAGACGACGGCGAACACGTCTGCCGCCACGGCACAACCCATCGGATTGAGCCGGGAGCGCGCCTCGGTCAGGAACGAGGAGATCGCCGTCACCCGGCCCGCCTGGTCGTTCGGACCGTCGTAGACCGCACGGTCGACCGGTCCGTCGGTTGGGAACCGGACGTAGTCGAACTGAATCTCGTCATAACCCAGCTCACACGCCTCGACGGCAAGGGCCAGGGGATAGTCCCACGAGGCCGGATCGGTGGCATCCATGAACGCTTGCCCGCCGCCGGTTGTCCATGTCTCATTCGTGCCGGCATCCCAGACGGCGTGCTCGGGATAGGCGGCGCCCATGTATCGGTCCTGGAAGGTCACGATGCGGGTGATCGCATAGATGTCGCGTTCGCGGAGATCGGCCAGGACTTCGGCCGGATCGTATTGGGCCGATACGGCACCGATTTCGTGGGCGGTGTCGACCGCCGTGTCGTAGAAGACGCGGCCGGACTCGTCCTTCGTGTCGACCACGATGGCGTTCACTTCGGTCGACTCGGCCAGCGCGAGCAGCTCGCCCCAGCGCTCGTCATCGCCGGCCGACGGACCGCTCGCTCGAATCGATCGAATGACCCGTGGTTCCAGAGCGAGCGACACGGTTGGCGCTTCGCCATCCCAGGCCGCCGAGCTCTCGTGATAGGACGCTTTCGTCGCCTCAACAGTGCCGGCAACGACCCGCTCCACCTGGAACGATCCGGCAAAGTCGGTCACCACCGTCTGGTCGCCAAGCGAGACGAGGACCCCGGGCAACCCGTGCCCATCGGCCGTGCGCACTACCCCCGACAGGACAACGGGATCGAGGGCCAGCTTGACCACCCGCGTGTCCGGCAGCTCGAGCACTTCGATCGAACCGGGGTGGAATCCCGGCGCGCTCGCCGCGATCGAGAGGGAGGAACGGGGCCACTCGGACACCGCCTTGCCGCTTCCGTCGGTTTCTGCTTCGTCCAGGTTGCCAAACGCCACCAGGGCCGACTCGATCGGGGCCCCGGCCGGGTCGGTGATCACGCCTTCGAGCTCGGGGATGGCCGGGGCAGGCGGAACGCCCTCCCCTACCACGATCAGGGAAGGTCCCGAGCAGCCGGCCAGAACCAGCACGAATGGGAGCAGCAGCTTTCGCATCTCGGGCGTAGTTTGGCTCGCTGAGGTTGCTAGTCAAGGCGGAGCGGGCTTGCCCCCAAATACCCCGGCGTGATACGGTGATTGTGCGGCTCGGGGGGCAGGGAGGTTCCCTAGCCGAAGGAGGAGTGCGTGGCCAGACGGGCGAAAGATTCGCCGTCGCTCGCCGACGGTGTCGGCAAGTACCTCGAAGAAGTTTCTTCACATGACCTCCTCGACGCCGAAGATGAGGTACGTCTCGCCCGGGCCATCGAACGAGGCCGCCGCTCCCAGCAACGACTGGACACCGAACCTGACTTGAGCGCCGCCGAACGGGCCGAGCTCTTCCGCGACACCCACGAGGCCGACGAGGCCAAGATGGAGTTCATCCGCTCCAACCTGCGGCTCGTGGTCTCCATCGCCAAGCGATACTCCGGGAGGGGCCTCGATCTCCTCGATCTCATCCAGGAGGGCAACCTCGGCCTCATTCGAGCTGTGGAGAAGTTCGACTGGCGCAAGGGCTTCAAGTTCTCGACCTACGCCACATGGTGGATCCGTCAGGCCATCACGAGAGGCCTCGGCAACCAGGCCCGCACGATTCGCCTCCCGGTTCACATGGTCGACGTTGTTCGCACCGTGCAAGAGA
>SHLN01000082.1 GCA_004283105.1 Acidimicrobiia bacterium | reverse complement strand
TGTACAAGATCGGGTGGTTTGTTGGTCTCATGATTGGACTCCTGACTATTTGGCGTTGCTCAACCTTCCAAGCGTGTGCCAACCCATGCCCCGTCATAGATGACGATCACCGGCTCGTCCTCGACCGCAAGGCCATACGGCCCAACCAACCCCCACCACTCCGAGTCGTCGGGACCATCCTCGAAGGGAATCTCATACCAAATCTGAAGGTCCTCAGAAAACCATGCGAGCCTCTGTAAGGACCCGGATCGTCCGAGCACGATGTATCCGCCGGGCCCGGCGGCTGCCCAGATGAGGTCCGATCCGTCACTGTTACCACCGGCGAGGTCATCGAAGACCTCGATGCCGTGCCAGTTGATCCCGTCCACGCTCCACGACACGCCGGATCCGACAGCAAGAAGGTGGGTCTCGGTGGCAGCCACACTGCACACCCAGGCTTGCTCGCCGAATGGGTTCTCAACGCCGAAACCCGTACCGGTTGGGTCGGTCACGACCACATCCGGTGTCGATCGATATCCCAGCGAGAAGTCGATGCTGCTGCCCCTGAACTCGACAACAGTCGACGAGAGCTGCCCGCTACCAGAACCGAAGCAGTCCGTTCCGGTGACGGGCAGTTGCGCACCGGTCGCCTTGGAGGTCAGCAAGGGAACCCAATGCCACTCGAGGGGACCCTGCCCGTTCGGGAGGATCTGAGACGGCAGCGGGTACGGAAGCTGGTTGATTGACGATCGCGCTCCCGCGGGGAACCGGAGCACGGTCACCTCTGTCCCGTCAAAGCCAAAGGCCCCGTAGCGAGATGTGATCCACAGCGTGCCGGTGTCGTCAACGACTGCCCCACCCCATCCAAAACCCAGCCCGACGTCGCCAACAGTCGTCGGCTCCCACGTGGTGCCGTCGAATCGAGAGAAACCGCTCGCCACCGGACCGGCCTCACCGGTGTCGCCGTGGACCGCCCAAGCGGTGCCGTCCGGCCCGACTGCCAGCGCAGTGACCGCGTTTGAGTGCAACCCGCTCGATTCATCGAAGACAGTCCAGGACGTTCCGTCGTATCGGCCGACTCCGCCCGACGGATCCCCCCTCAGACTGTTCTGCGTCCCCACCCATACGTCACCGTTTGGTGCCGCGGCGACGGAGTTGATCCGACCGGACGGGAGGCCGTCGACGGCGGTGAAGCGACTCCAAACCTCCCCATCGAATGAGAGTAATTCCTCCCACGACGCCACCCACAGAGTGCCGTCGGGTGCCACCGCCATATCCGTTGCCCAGGCGTTGCCGCCGTGGATCTCGGACGGAGTGACGGTGACGACGTCCCAATCGGTGCCGTCGTACTCGA
Source organism: Acidimicrobiia bacterium (assembly GCA_004283105.1). Lineage (GTDB taxonomy): Bacteria > Actinomycetota > Acidimicrobiia > Spongiisociales > SHLN01 > SHLN01. The sequence continues at coordinate 8,873 of SHLN01000082.1, read as the reverse complement.
GCAGCATTTCCGGTCCCACTGCCAACGAAAGCGAATTGTCGGGCAAAACGGCCATCGCTGTGATCGGTCCCGAGCATGCTTCGAGACTGAGGCATCTCTCGTCGTATCCGTCCGGCTCGCTCCAACCGGTTCCGTCGAAGTAGGCGAGGTCCTGGTTCCAGCTGTATGCCCACACGGTCCCGTTCGGTGCGACGGCGACATCGCCGGACTCGCCTTCCGAGAACGGAAGACCATCGCCCGCTGCGAACAGCTCGCCGCTGCGGTCCTCGAGATTCCAACGAACGACTCCGAGCTCAGTCGACACCCACATTGCACCCCCGGCAACGGCGATCCCGGAGGCCTCATCGCCCGTCATCACCACCCCAATCTGCTCGGGGTCGACGGTGACGGCTTCCGGCAACGGCCCGTAGGTAGTGACGGTGGTAATTGGTGCGGGCGGTTGGGTGATCACCGGCGGGGTTTCCTCTCCCCGGAAACCGGTCAACCACACGGCGCCTGCCACCACCAGCAGTACCAGGGCAGCGGTGGCTGCCGCGTATGCCCAGCCTGGGTAGCGTCGCCACCGGAGCCTGTTTACCCGGCCATCACTGATTCGACCGGCGGCAGGATGCGCCATGAGCTCATCTGGTTCGAACGGCGGGTCGATGTCGTCGAAATACGCCTGGATCTGAGTCTTGAGATCAGTCGTCATCGGCCACCCCCAACGTCGTTCGGAGCCGGGCCAGGCCCCGCTCCAGATGACGTTGCACGCTGCCCGGCGAGATCCCCAGTAGTCGGGCAGTTTCTCGCCAGCTCAGCTCGTACCCGTGCACCAGGACCACCACCGTCCGCTGCTTCGGCGAAAGCGCTGCCAGCGCATCAGGCAGCCCGGGCTCTATCCACGGGTTGTGGGCGGTAGGAGGAGGGGGGAACAGCAGCCTGGGTTGTTGCTTCTTGAGTGCCTGTGCACGACGTGCTCCGACCCGATACAGATATCCAGACGGGTTGTCCATCGCCCGCACCCGGTCCCAATGCTCCCATCCATACACCAGAGCCTCCTCGGCAGCCTCCCGTCCTACCTGCCACCCGTATCCGGCTACAAGGGCGTGACGCAACCGATCCTGATTCGCCCGCACGAAGCCGGTGAACTGGTGCTCGGCGGTCTCCTCGATGTGGATCGTCGAACGCATCACACCCCTACACGTCTCTTCACCCTTTAAGGGTGCCCAACAAACCAAATGAATGACAGGGTCCGACGCCTGTTCTTGGCTGTGGGAGAGGGCAAACCCGCACGGCGAAGTTTCCCCCTGGGCGCTGGTTCTTGATCTTGAGGCATTTGCCTCTAGCGGCCTGGCTAATCAGGAGTCACCATTGAGGGTGGCCTGAACGCTGAGGAGGTGCGACCGATGAAAGCAACCAAAACCATCCATGTCGACGCCAAGCCGGAGCAAGTGCTCTCCTTCCTCCTGGATTCGACCGCTACGCCACGGGGTATGACCATGGAGTTCGTGCACGAGAGCCCAGATGTTGTGGGCAGCTCGTACGAATGGACCTTCAAGATGCTCGGCATCCCACGCAAGGGGGTCACGGTCTTCACCGACTACGTCCCCGGCGAGCGAATGGAATTCCGGAACTTCGGAGCGATGGAGGGAACCTCAACGGTGACCGTCGAGCCGGACAGTGGCGGGTCGAAGGTGACCCATGAAATGGACAGCCGCATTGCCGTCCCCTTGATCAGCCGATTCCTCGATCCCGTGATGCAGAAGGTGTGGGAGAAGAACATTGAGTGGGCCAAGCATGAGATCGAGAAGCAGGAGAAGGTCGGGAAGACAACCAGCTGAATGAGTCCGACTTGCAGGGCGGCCGCGACGAAGCCCTCGCAACGCCGTTTGCTGATGGCTTCTTGCTGATTGCTGATTGCTGAACCCCGGTACTCTCACGTCCCATGCTGAACGACGATCTACTCACGACTGCCGAAGTGCTCGAGCGGTACTCGGACGGCCCACAAACCGGTGTCTTCACCGACGGCGGGTCGGTGCCCAATCCGGGACCCGGCGGGTGGGGGGCCGTCTACGTCGTCGACGGTGACATAGTCGACCAGGCCCACGGCCACGACCCCGATACCACCAACAATCGGATGGAGCTCACCGCCCTCATCGAGGCGGTTGAGCTGGTCCCCGAGGGGACGAAGATCACCATCTTCAGTGACTCCAACCTGGCCGTGCAATCAATGAATGATTGGGCCAAAGGGTGGGAACGCCGGGGATGGAAGCGCAAGACGGGCCCGATCAAGAACCTCGATCTCGTCAAGCAGCTCTACTACCTGTTGCAGACTCGGCCGGAGTTGACCCTGCGGTGGATACGGGCCCACGACGGGTCTCTTTGGAACGAATATGCCGACTCGCTCGCCAACGCGTGGCGCCGTTCGGTCGTGTGAGGCAGGAAGCAATCGGGTTCCCTGGACGGTTGAGACCAACACGGAACGGATATCAGACGTAACCTGAAGGTGGTTGTGGACTACCAATTCGCCCAGCATCTCGAAGGGCACGGGAGTGTTGCCACCGACGTAGGGGGCAAAGCCTCGTCGCTCGACCGGCTGGTCGCCGACGGGTTTCCGGTCCCCAGGGCGACGGTGATTACCGCTCGCGCCTATCACGCCTTCGTTCGCGAGGCAGGTCTCGAGCCGTTCCTGAAAGAACTGCAACATGGTCCGCTTCCTCCTGCCGATCAGATCGCGGCCGAGCAGAGCCGGGTCGAAGCCGAGTTCCTGCGGGCTCCGATATCGCCCGAGCTGGCCGATGAGATCATGGCCGTGGCGGGGGAGTTCCTTCCGGCCGGCCCGATCGCGATCAGATCCTCGGCGACCGCAGAGGACATGGTGAACGCATCGTTCGCCGGCCAATACGAGACATTTCTTGGCATCAAGACCGCCGACGAGGCCCTTGTAGCGGTTCGTCGTTGCTGGGCTTCCCTGTGGTCTCCTCAAGTCCGCGTCTACCGGCGCCGTGAAAACATCGACGAGGACGGTCTGGCGATGGCCGTCATCGTGCAGGCGATGGCCGATGCCAGCTGGGCGGGTGTGATGTTCACCCGTGACCCGCAAGGCTCGGCTCTCGACATGAAGGTGGAGGCGGTCCCCGGACTCGGCGATGATCTCGTCTCGGGTCGGGTGACACCGCACGGGTTCGTCATTCACCGGAGCACCCTGGCGATTCGCGGGCGCGGAGAACGCGCCAAGCTCGACTTTCTCGAAGACCTCGCTCGTCTCGGCCTCCGGATTGAGAACCGGGCCGGTGCTCCGCAGGACATCGAATGGGCTATGACCCGCCAGGGATTGAAGATCCTCCAGGCCCGGCCGATCACGGTCTCGCGGCCGCTGGCCGTTCATGATGACGGCTTCGACACCAGGGCGGCGGGCGACGACGAATACACGCCGCGGGGCGTCTCCGAGATGCTTCCCGGCGTGGTGTCACCGCTGTTGTGGTCGATCAACGCCCCGATGCTCGAGGATGCGTTCCGCTCGCTGTTCTCCGCCATCGGGGTGTCGAGCGTAGGGGCGGGCCGGCGACTCGTAGGCCGATTTCGGGGTCGTGCCACGCTGAATCTCAGCGCCCTCCGTGAGGCCGCCGCTTCCCTCCCGGGTGGATCCGGCGAGGAGGTCGAGCGCCAGTACCTCGGCCACGTCCTGGAGCACGAAAGTGATTACGAGCTCCCAGCCTCCACCGCCGGGCCAATCGCCCGCATGATGGCCGCGTTTCGAAACTGGCAAGCCAATCGGCTGCTGGCCGACGAGGTTGAGCTCATCAAACACGCTGTACACGGTGTCGTCCACCTCGACATCGACCTGCGCCAACTCCCGGCGGGACGGCTGCTCAGATATCGATCACGCATCCGTGACCTCGCCTGGCGCATCTATGCCACCGAGGTGGCATCGTCGAGCGCGGCTGCTTCCGCCTATCGGGCGCTCGAGGTCCAGGTCGCCCGCTGGTTGGGGGACGAGGAGGGCGTTCGGTGGGCGCAGCGCCTCACCGCCGGCACCCTGGCGGAGTCCTCGGTCGGCGCCGGCCGGGTCAACCAGCTGCGGGACATCTATGACCGGCATGTGGTTGATACCCCGGCGCTGCAGGCATCGCTCATCCGGGGTGGTCCTCACCCTCGCGAGAGCATCGAGTCGCTCGGACGGAGCGGTCTTTCGTTCCTGGACGAGGTCGATCACTGTGTCAGAGCCTTTGGGGCGCAGGCCATCTACGCCGGGCGGACCTGGAATGAGGACATGGTGGGGGTGTGGAGTCAGCTGAGTGCGTTCGCGCGAACGACCGAGCGGCCCGCCGACGGCAGCGAGGACAGCCTGGCGGAACTCGTCGCACTCCTGAAAGGATCTCCCCGCTGGCGGTTCAAGCGGGTCATTACCGGGCAACTCATCGACATGCGGCTTCGCATGCTGCGCCGCATGACCGAGGAGGCAACGCTCTATCTCCGCTGTCGGGAGGAAGCCAAGTCGTCGCTGCTCGTTCTGGGTGGAGCCGAACGAAGGGTCATCTTTGAAATGGCCGATCGGCTCGTCGCGTCGGGTCACCTCGCCGTCGCGAACGACATCGAGCTCTATTCGGATGGTGAGGTGGAGCAGATGGTGCGAGGAGCCGAGCCCGTGTTCGGGCAGGAGTTGGAGCGCCGCCGCCGCGCGTTCATGCGGGCCCGGGACGCCGGTCCACTTCCCGAGGTGTTTCGAGGCGACCCCGACACGGCCGATCATGGCGACATCCCTACCGGCCCGGTCATGCAGGGCTGGGCGGCGAGCCCGGGCATCGTGCGCGCCAGGGCCCGGGTGCTCACATCGCTCGCGGCCGGGACCGAATTGGAGCCGGGCGAGATCATCGTCGCCCACAGCACCGATCCGTCGTGGACACCGCTGTTCCTGGTGGCCGGAGGCATTGTGCTCGAAGAGGGCGGGCCGCTCTCTCACGCCGCCATCGTGGCTCGCGAGTTCGGGCTGCCGGCGGTGTTGAATGTGTCGGACGCCACCCAGGCCATCGTCACCGGCGAAGAATTGATCGTCGACGGGACGACCGGCGAAGTCCGTCGGATCGAACTGGAGGACAAGCATGAGTAGGAGAGTGCCTCTTCCTGATCGACGTCCCGATCCGGTGCGCGATGACGGCTTGCACGTCTTCGTGCCCGCCCTCATGGGCGTCGGCATGATCGTCTCGGGCATTCTCGTTATTGCCGATTGGGTGCATGGCCTGCTCCCGAATGGCCGGGTCCGCCGCAAGCAGTACATCGCCTCCGGCGCCCAGGGCGTCGTGCTGAGCGTGGCGCAAGCGGCCGGTTACAACCTCGAAGGCCCGGATTTCCACGCTCGCGAATGGCGGTCCCGCCTGGTGTACGCGCTCTGGGTGGGTGTGTTCACCGTTGTAGGTGCCTCGGCGCTGGTGGTCGGCCTGCTCGCCTTCAATGACGATGCGGGCCTGTTCTATCGCAATCCGTGGATGGTCGGCCTCGGGGTTGGAACGGCCGTGGTGCTTGGCCTGTTGGCGCTCCAGTTGCTCTTCTTCGCAATCGTGCACCGGCGGTCATTCCGGGCGGCCCATGTGCTCGTTGAGACGACGTGGTTCGGCCGGCTCAAGCACCCGCCAACCAATCCCGGCGACTTCGCAGCCTCGCTGAGGCTCATCGAGAGGAAAGGAACGAAATGAGGAGGCAGCTTTCGATGGTGGCGGTAGTGGGGCTGCTCGGCCTGCTCACGTTTCTCGCATACACCGGGTTGTACATCTTCGTGTATCTGTTCCGGGCATTCCGCACGCCGGATCCCATTCCGAGCGAGGTCGTCCAGGTATGGCACGGCGATCCATTCACGCGGGCCATCCTCGTCGCCATCCTGTTTCTCATCGGTCTCGTCGTTCTCCTGTGGGTGGGGATCACACGCGGCAACATCGTCAGCCGTGGCCAGCAGGTCCGCTTCCGCTCGGACCTGTGGGCCTGGCTGGTCGATCAAGGCGAGCTCACCAACGAAGCCCCCGAACGAGTCGCCGAGCGAGCCGTCTCCGCCTACCGGGCGAGGCTCGAGGGCGTGAGCGAGGGGTAGAAGCGTCCCTTCCGATTGTCATTTCTCGGCCCCATTGATAAGCGCAGGGACGTCAAGAGCCGAGAAATCGACGGGCTGCCGCCGGAGCACTGGCTGATCGAAGGTCGGCCGCGAGGCGGCCGAGCGCAGGCCAACCACGTAGCCCGCGACAACACCTCTCTTGCGAGGGACGAGGGACGAGGGACGAAGGACGAGCAGCGAGCAGCTACGCCGCGCAACAACTCCGCTCTTGATGAAACCCATGCCCATTGAGGGCGTGGTACGTGCCGACCACGAGGACGGTGCCGAGGAGGAGGCCGGCGAACACGTCGGTGGTCCAGTGGACATCCAGGTACACACGGGACGCCGCCACGGTGAGGATGATCAGCCCGGAGCCGAAGAACGCCATGGTGCGGGCGAGCCGGTTGGTCGTTGCCTCCCACACGATGAGCGGGATGAGCCCGTAGAAGCCGACCGCAGCGAGAACGTGACCAGACGGGAATGAGGGGCCGTTGCCGGGAAGGAGCTGATCGAGGTTGGGACGCACCCGCCCGACGAGCTCCTTGAACAGCACCTCGAACAGCGGGTTGATGGCAATGGCGGCGATGATGATGAGGAGGGTCGTTGTGCATCGCTTGGTGGCCCAGGCCCAGATCGCCAGGCCGAGCGCCAACACGCCGATCACGTAGCGGGTGCCGAGCTCGGTCAGCATCACCATTGTCGTGTTGAGCCAGCCGGTGCGGACGTCCATCGTGCCCTCCTGCACGGCCGCATCGACCTTCAGGAGGAGGGTTTCCCTGGTGACGGCCGTCATTGCCAGCACCATGAACGTGGCAATACAGAGGTACACGACCAGCCGGGCGCGGCGGTCGTCTCGCACGAGGGCGAGTACGCGGTCTGTGACGGAGTGAGCTGCTTGCATTGCTATCTGGTGTTTTCGGCGGTCAGAACGACCACCCTAAGTGACTTCTCGGAATGTGGATTGGGTCGGGATTGCGGTCGTTCGGCTCTAGGGTGTGCCCTTCGACGAGACCAGAAGGTTTGACATGTCCAAGCAGTACCCGGCCGCTCCCGAGCTCACCATCGACCTCGCCAAGAGCTACTCCGCCACGCTCCACACCAACAAGGGCGATATCGAGATCGAGTTCCAGCCCGAACGGTCACCCCAGACCGTCAACAACTTCGTGTTCCTCGCCCGAGATGGCTTCTACGACGGGGTCATCTTCCACCGGGTGATCTCCGGTTTCATGATCCAGGGTGGCGACCCGACCGGTACCGGACGAGGCGGTCCCGGCTACCAGTTCCGCGACGAGTTGGAGGGGTCGCCGGGATATGCCCGCGGGACCGTGGCAATGGCAAATGCCGGGCCGAACACGAACGGCTCGCAGTTCTTCATCTGCCACACCGACGCAGGGTTACCGCACGCCTACACCGTCTTCGGGTCGGTCACGTCCGGCCTGGATGCCGTGGACGCCATTGCCGCCGTCGACACCGACCATGCCGACAAGCCACGCGAGGATTGCGTTATCAACTCGGTAACCATCACCGAGAGTTGACCGACCGGCGGCGCTAGTCGCGCTGCCGCCACCAGCCGATCACCAGCCCGGCCAGAAAGGCTCCGACCGCTGGGAGCGGGCTTCGATGGGTCCCGTCCGGTTCAGGCCGGGATGGCTGAGTCTCCCCGGCGGTGACGGTGGCGGCCGAAGGGGCCGGCCGCGCCTGACCGTACACACGGGCGAATTCGGCGCCGAAGAGGACGATCTGGGCCGAGTAGTAGATGAACACGAGGAGTACGACAAGGGTGGCCGACGCTCCGAACGTCGAGCCGACGCCTCCGTTGCCGATGTAGAAGCCGAGCGCCCAGGAACCGATCGTATAGGCCGCCGCTGCCACAATGCCCCCGGCCCCAGCCTCTCGCCATCCAACGGCCGTATCCGGCAGGAAGCGAAACATGGCGGCGAACACCAAGGCCGTCAATCCCAGCGTGATGACCGGTGTCAGGAGCTGTAGCAGGGGATCGAGGAACCCGAGATCGTCGGATAGGACGTTGTCGAGACCCGACACCCAGGCGGTCCCGAACTGGACGGCGATCAAGAGCGCTCCGATCCCGAGCAGAGCGACGAGGGCCGTCCCTCTGGCCCGGAGGGCGTTCGCCAGACCCTTGGTCGCCTGGACGGGAACGTCCCAGACGACGTTGAGGGCTCCCTTGAGTTGAATGACGAGGGCGGAAGCTCCCACCAGGGCGAGGGCGAATCCGATGACGACTCCCCACCCCGCACCGCCTTTCTGTGAGTTGGCAACCATGTCTTGAATGAACACGGCGGCATCTTCCCCGACGGTCTGATCGATCTGGGCGACGATCTCGCCTTGAAGGGCCTCCTCGCTGACCACGAGCCCCGCCACCCCGACGGCGACGATCACGAGTGGGGCAAGCGCGAACACCGTGTAGTACGCGAGGGCGGCGCCCAGGCGCGGCACCTTGTCGTCCAGGAACTTCTTGACGGCGAGCTTGCCGATGGCGAGCAGGTTGATCTCCGACATCGACAAACCGCCTAGGCGACCTCGAGGTTGAATCGCTTGAGCGACTCCTCGAGGTCGGTCCACGTCACCTTGAGTTCATCGCGGTCCTGGCGGAGCACGTTGAGAGCCGCTTCCCTCAGGAGGCTGGTGAGGTCGGCAATCGAGAGGCCCTCGGTGACCTCAGCGAGTTCATCGAGATCGACATCGTCGGCGAATGGAACATCGGTGATCTTGAGCAATGCCATGCGGGACGCCTTCGGGGGAAGGTCCAGCAGAATGTGGGTTTCCAGCCTGCCGCCGCGCAGCAGGGCGG
>SHLN01000081.1 GCA_004283105.1 Acidimicrobiia bacterium | reverse complement strand
GGTGAGCAGGAATAATGACCCGGAACGTGCTGCCTTCACCCTCGGTGCTATGCACGTCGATCTGCCCGGCATGAAGCCGAACGATCGCATGGCACACGGCCAGCCCGAGGCCGGTGCCGGGGATGGTCGCCTCCCGTGCGTTGCTGGCCCGGAAAAACCGCTGGAATAGCTCTTCCTGCTCGTCGGCCGGGATGCCAATTCCGGTGTCGGTCACCTCGATGCAATGGGACGATCCGATCTCACGCACCCCCACCGCGACTTGTCCCCCCGGCGGAGTGAACTTGATCGCATTGGTCACCAGATTGCTCACGACCTGTTCCAACCGCTCCCGGTCGGCCAAGCCCGATGGGCCCGAGCCGCCTGCGATAGCGAGGGCGATCCCCTTCTCCTCGGCCATCGGCTGGTAGGCAGCCACCACGGATCGCGCCATGTCGGCCAGGTCGACCGGTTCGTACGCCAGAGCAATCGTGTCGGATTCCAGCCGTGCCAGGAGCAGCAGGTCGTTGACCACCCGAATGAGCCGATCGGCGTTGCGACGGATGGTGGTCACGAACTCCTGTTGCTCATCGTTGAGCGGCCCGACCTGCACATCGTCGAGCAGCTCACCGAAACTGACGATCGAGGAGAGCGGTGTTCGGAGCTCGTGGGATACCGTGGCCACCACCTCGTCCTTGAGTCGGTCGAGCTCGCGCAGTGACCGGTTCTGAACTTCCAGAACGGCTTGCGAGGCTTCGATACTGCGGCGAGCAAGCCGCTCCGCTTCGAGCATATGCTCCCGCTCTTCTTCGGCCCGCTTGCGATCGGTCACATCGCGGTACATCCAGATGTGGCCATCGATGTCACCCGCCTCGGATAGGACCGGAAGGTAATCCCGTTCCAGCACCCGTCCGTCTGCCAGCGTGACTTCTTCGGACACCGGCGCTCTGCCGGCAATGCAGCGATCGATGCCTTCCACGAACCGTGCCGGATCGAGAAAGAAATCCTTGACCTGTTCGGCCATGGCGGCACAGTCGGCTCCCACCAGCTCCCCGGCCGTGACCGGCGTGCTGAACATCTTGGTGAAGGCGTCGTTGACGACGGCCACGTGGCGCCGTCGATCCTCCACCAGCACGCCGAGCTGAATCGAGCCGAGCACCCCGGCCAGCTGCTGGGTTCGCAGCCCCAGCTCGGCTTCGGCAGCGTGGCGCTCGGTGACATCCCTTGCGTGCAGCACAACGCCCTCCACCGCCGGGTTGTCGAGCATGTTGACGCCTACCGTCTCGAAGCGGAGCGTCTTGCCGTCGGCATCGATGATCCTCAGCTCAACGGGTTCGTCGGGACCGCGGGTACCCGCCATCACCTCTTGTAGCGTCTGGAGAGCCAGTCCGGTGTCTTCGGGGTGGAGCAGCGAGAAGATACCTCCCTCTGGATCGAACCCCTTTGGATATCCGGTCAACCGGGTCCCCGCCTGGCTCGTATAGAGCCAATTGCCGTCCCGATCGATGATTGTGATGACGTCCGATGAGTGTTCGACCACCGCCTGGAATCGTTGCTCGCTGACCGCCAGCGCGTGCTCGGTGCGCTTCAGGTCGGTGATATCGCGGGCCCACCCAGTGAACCACTGCTCGCCACCGGCCGTGAACGACGTGATGGTCAGCTCAATGGTGATCTCGCGGCCGTCGGCGGTGATGGCCGGCATTTCGAGCCGTTGATCTAGCACCCGTCCCTCGCCGCTCGCCAGGTAGCGAGCCATACCGTCCCGGTGCCCGGCGTGCATGGCAGGCGGGACGATGAGGTCGGCCATGATCCGGCCGACGGCTTCGTCGGCCGAGTATCCGAAGATCCGCTCGGCAGCCGGGTTCCACTCGACCACGATCCCCTCGGCATCAATGGTGATGACGCCGTCGAGGGCAGCGCGAATACGGGCCCGCGACCGGGCCAGGTCAAAATCCGCAATATCACTCTCGATCATCGGGTGGCCACTCTCGATAGCCCTGAGCTTTCTCCCCGAATACTGTCGGCCGATGCACACGGGACCTTGACCGGGAACAAACCCCTGCCGGGTCGGCGGCCCGGCTCTACCGGAGGTCGAACTTCACCAGGCTCGGTGAGCCCAGCTCCGGAAGCTCGGTCACGATCCCGTCGGCGAGCGACTCGATGAGCAGCGGGGTGGGGAACGGCACGCCAACGATTACGTTTCCCGTCCGGCCGAGCACAACACCGACCCCGTCGTAGTCGAGGCGGCCGGGCCAGGCACCGTTTGTCAGTTCGATCGGGACCCGCCGTAGTTCGGTGCCGGTGGCGAGGTCCCACATAACAATGTCGACTATCTGATCGGCTCCCGTCGGGTATTCACCCTCGACGTAGGCCATGGTGGAGCCGTCCGGCGACAGCACAGCCTGGTCGACGTAGGTCGGGTATTCGGGAGCGCCTCCCGGACGGTCGGCGTACGGGCCGGTGACGTCGACCCGGTCGCCATCGGCGTTGAGGAACTCGAAGGAACTACCGCCTTCGAAGGCGCTGCTCAGCACCACCAGGTCGTCGACCTGCGACACCCGGGTGATCGTGCTTTCGAAGGCCGGCTCCAGGGTGTACAGCAACGCCGAGGAACCGGACTCGAGGTCGTACGACCAGGCTTCCTCATAGCTGTCGAGCAAGGTTCCGCCGGACACAACGAAGAGCACCCGGGGCGACCCGTCGACGAGCGCGATGTCTTCGAGCCGGACCGCAACGGGGCCTTCACCCCCACCCCAGTCATCGCCGTCGATGAGGTCACCGCCTTCGCCGGCCGGGGTGATCCGGATGAGCCGGTTGTCGAGCTGGACCACCACGCCACCTGATCCATCTCCGACGACCCGTTCGGCGAGGTAGGCGATATAGCCGTCACCCTGCTGAAGGGCGAGAACATCCATATCGGCGATGAGGACCGATCCGAGCGGCGGTTCCGGTAGCAGGGTCGTCGGCACGCCTGCGGTCGTCGTCGTCGTGCTCTCGACCATGCTGGTGGTCGATCCAACCGTCGCCGGGGGGGACGGATCCCGGTCATCGTCCGGCAGTACCAATAAGACGCCGCCTCCGACAACGAGGACGACGACGGCAGCCCCGACCAGTGCGGCAACGGCCGGACGCCGGCGGAGGCGGGGCCGCCCGGTGATGTGCTCGAGGCGCTCCCCGGTCCTGACGCTCGTCACGACATCCCGTTCCAAATGGTCGAATGCGGACTGAATCTCGTTCTCGCTCATGCGGAAACCTCCTCGGGGCCGAGAGCGTTGGCCAGCGCCTGCCGGCCACGGTGAAGGTGGACACGGGCCGTCGCCGACGAAACCTCGAGGATCTCAGCGATCTCGTCTATGGGCCGGTCCTCCAGGTAGAAAAGGGCGATGGCGGCCCGCTGTTGGCCGGGAAGCTTCGCTACCGCCTTCCAAATCCGATCATCGGCTGCCTCTGGCTCGGGCAGCGCGGACGGCTCGGAGATACGCAGCATCCTGCGCATCTCCGCCGCTGCCCGCTTGGTAGCGCTGAGCGACAGGTTGATGGTGACCCGTCGCACCCAGGCCCCGGGCCGCTGATAGATCGCCACGCGATCCCAATGCCGATGGGCACGCAGCATCGCCTCCTGGGCGAGATCCTCCGCCACCGCCCGGTTTCCGGACACAGCGGCGGCAATCGCCACCATCTTCGGGTACTCCCGGCGGTAGAAGGCCGGGAATGTCTCCCGGGGAGGAAGCGCCCGGGCGTCTGTTTCTTGTTCGGTCACCAGGACTCCTGTTGCCTTCATACCCTGCACACCTCGCACAGCAGCAGATCGTTTACCCGGCGTGTCGGTGGCGGGGAATGAGGCTACGGCGAGGCGCGTCACTTGGCCGGACCGGCCCGGCTCCACAACGGGTCGCAAGCCTTCGGGGTATGGCGGGTAGGTTCATCTCATCCCCTCGCGGCCCCACCCCCGTACACCAGGTACACCATGACACCTACCGTCAACGACGATATCCGCTCAGAACTGTCCGACCTGTTCGTGGGCGACCGCACCCTGGGCGATTCCTTTGCCCCTCCCCTCCTGTTCGTGGCCGCCAACGCCCTGTGGAGTCTCGGCGTGGCGGCCGCCGTTGCCGTAGCCGCCGGCGTGCTGGTGGCGTTCTGGCGGATCCGCAAAGGCCAGCAGGTGGTCTATGCGCTGGCCGGCATCGGTGCCGTCGGGTTCGCCGCGTTCCTCGCCCTTCGCTCCGGCCGGGCAGAGAGCTATTTCCTCCCCGGGATCGTGGCGGCCCTGGGGTGGGCCGGAGCAGCCTTTGTTTCGATCCTCGTCAAGCGACCGCTGGCGGGATGGTCCAGCTGGGCGTTTCGACGGTGGCCGCGGAGCTGGTACTGGAGAGACGATGTACGCCCGGCCTACAGTCGCGTCTCCTGGATCTGGTTCTGGTACTTCGCCATCCGGGGGCTGGTGCAGGCCTGGCTGTTCGTGCAGGAACAGCCGGAAGTCCTGGCGCTATGGAAAACCCTCACTTCCTGGCCGACCATCCTGCCGCTCTTCTACCTGAGCTATCGGGTGGGCATGGCTAAGCGCGATGCCCTTGGAGGACCCACCACCGAGGAACACCTCGCCGGGGCGCAACCACCGTATGTTGGAGGCCAGCGCCGCTTCTAGCCCGCACCAGGCTCCCCGGCGCGTGGCCGGCATCGAGATCCCCGGGACCCCTCGATACGGAACCTATCGTGGGGCAGAGAGCGTCTCACCCCCAACCACTCAGGGGAGGCCGGCGACAACATGGCGACGATCAGCAGAAGCATGGCGACGCGCATCGGAGGCGGCCTCGCCGTAGTGCTCGTGGTGGCGCTCATCGCCAGCCAGTGCACGTCAGGCGACGGGTCGGGCCCAATCGGGACCGGTCCCACCGGACCGGGCGGCACCGGAGAGGTTCTCGCCCTCGGCGCACCAGGAGAACCCCTGTCCGTGCGGCTCAGTGCCGGCACCGCCCAGACCCAGACCGAGCCCGACCCGGTGGCCGTGGTGCAAGGCGAGCCGCTCGACGATGATGCCGTCACCGCCATCTTCGACCGGCTGCCCGAATGGCTCCGCCCGGACGAAGACCGCCTCGACTTCAATCGGCCGGCCGAGTCCCTCCGACCGCCCCTGGTGGGCGAAACCGTCGAGGTTCCCTTCCCGGCCGGAACCGACACTCCCCCGCCCGAGGTGCCAACCGGCCCGCTCGAGGTGCTCCGCTTCCAGCCCGAGGGTGCCGTCGATATGGCCCCGTTCGTGAGCATCACGTTCAACCAGCCAATGGTTCCCCTCGCCACGCTCGAGCAGCTCGACACCCTCGACGTACCCGTCACCATCACCCCCGAGCTGCCGGGACGCTGGCAGTGGATCGGCACTCGTACGCTCCGCTTCGAGCACGAGCCCGACCGGTTCGACCGGCTCCCGATGGCCACCAATTACACCGTTGTGGTCCCGGCCGGCACCACCTCGGAGACCGGGGGCGAGCTCGCTGCCACCGTGCGGTGGGAGTTCTCCACCCCGCCCGCTCGGGTCCAGTCGTTCACCCCCGAAGGCGACTCCCTGCCACTCGAACCCGTGTTCCTGGCCTCGTTCGATCAGCGGATAAACCCCGCAGCCGTGCTCGAAACCATCACCCTCACAGCCGACGGCGACGGGCAGGCGCTGCGGCCGGCCACCGACACTGAGATCGCCGCCGACGAGACCATCACCCGCCGGATCGACGGTTTGCTCGAAGACCGCTGGCTGGCGTTCCGGGCCATCGATGCGTTCGAGCCCGACACCGCCCTCAGCATCCAGATCGGCCCCGGGACCCCCTCGGCCGAGGGACCGCGCGCCACGACCAGCGCCACCAGCTACTCCGCCCGCACGTACGCCCCGCTCCGGATTCGCGACTGGTCGTGCCAGGGGAACGATCGGTGTGAGCCGGGCCGGTGGCTGTCGATCCAGTTCAACAACCCGCTCGACACCGGGGCATTCGACCCGTCCATGGTGACTATCGAACCGGAGCTGGCGGGCATGACGGTGTTGGCCGAGTACAGCTCGATCTCCATCCGGGGCGCTTCGGTGGGTGGCACGACCTACACGGCCACCGTTGCCGCCGACCTGACCGACATCTACGGCCAGACCCTTGGCGACGACACGGCGGTCGATTTCGATATTGACGACGCCCGGCCGTATCTCAACCAGTTCAGCCGCCGGATCGTCACGCTCGACCCGCTCGCCCCCGATCCCTCGCTGGCGATCACCACCGTCAACCATGAAGAGCTGCGGGTCCGCCTGTTCCGGGTAGGCCTGGACGACTGGGCCTCCTACCTGACGTACTTCGATCGGCGGTGGGACTTCCAGGACCCCCCGCGACTGCCGAACTGGGACGAGGTACTCGACACCACCATCGATACCGATGCCGAGGACAACGAGCTGACCGAAACGACCATCGAGCTCGGAGAGGCCCTGGAGGGTGAACCGGGCCACGTCGTCGTGCTGGTAGAGCCCACCGGCCGGCTCGCCGAACTCAGCCGGGACGACAACGACTTCTGGAGCAACCGCCCCGCCCTGGTGTGGGCACAGTCAACCACCATCGGGACCGGCGTATTCGACGACGCAGACGAGCTCGTGGTGTGGGCTACCGATCTGCGGACCGGTGCACCGCTCAGCGGAGTGGAGGTTACGTTCGACCGGGTAGCCGCCACCGGCACCACCAACACGGACGGGCTGGCCCGGATCGACAAGCCGGCGGTCGACACCGGCCATCTCATCGCCCGCCGCGGCGACGACAGCGCCATTCTCGACTCCGACTGGTATCAGCGCTCCCGCTCCGACCAGTCGCTCTGGTATGTGTTCGACGACCGCCAGATGTACCGGCCGGGCGAAACCGCCCACTTCAAAGGATGGGTGCGACGGTTGACGGTGAGCGACGACGCCCAGCTCGCCCGGGTGGGCGACGATGCCGCCGTCACCTATCAGGTGAACGACTGGTACGGCAACGACATCGGAACCGGCACCGTCGACCTGAACGCCCTCGGCGGCTTCGACTTCGCCATCGAGATTCCCGCCGGCGCCAACCTGGGCAATGCCTGGGTCAACCTGTCGGTGACCGGTGTCTCCGGACTGGACAACCGCTACACCCACACCTTTCAGATCCAGGAGTTCCGCCGCCCTGAGTTCGAGGTCACCACCCGGGCCGAGTCTCCGGGACCGTACGTGGCCGGCACGCCCGCCACGGTGGCGGTCGAAGCCGCCTATTTCTCGGGCGGACCGCTCCCCGACGCCGCCGTCGAGTGGACGGTCACGACCCGCCAGGCGACCTACTCCCCACCCAATTGGGATGAGTTCACCTTCGGGGTGTGGACCCCGTGGTGGTACTACGGCGGCGGGTTCGGTGGAGACGACTATTACGAAGGCGGGTTCGCCGCCTCCGACGGGTACTACGAGGACGTGTGGCCCCCGTTCGATTCCGGCACGGTCGAGACGTTCTCCGGCCGCACCGACGCCTCCGGCACCCACTACCTGCAAATGGACTTCGACGGAAACGGTGAGGGACTGCCGACCACGGTTTCGTCCCAGGCCACCGTCTTCGACGTGAATCGCCAGGCCTGGTCGGACGGCACCGACCTGCTCGTCCATCCGGGTGAGTTGTATGTCGGCTTGCGCGGCGAGCGCACGTTCGTCAAGGCAGGCGAGCCGCTCGTGATCGAAGCCATCGTCACCGACATCGACGGCACCGCCGTCCCCTCCCGGCCCATCACCATCGAGGCCGGCCGGCTCGACTGGCAGATCCTCGACGGACGCTGGGAGCAGGTCCCCGTCGAAGTCGAAACCTGCTCGCCCACATCCGGCGAAGCGGCGGCCGAGTGCACCTTCGGGACCGAGATCGGCGGCACGTATCAGGTGGTGGCGACCGTGGCCGACGATGCCGGCCGGACCAGCCGGACCGAGCTCACCCGCTGGGTGAGCGGCGGGAAGCGGCGGCCGGAGCGGACCGTGGCACAGGAGGAGGCCACCCTCATCCCGGACCAGCCCGAGTACGCCCCCGGCGATACCGCCGAGATCCTCGTCGAGGCTCCCTTCAGTCCGGCGGAAGGACTGCTCACCGTGAGCCGCAACGGGTTCGTGACGCAGGAGACGTTCACGATCGAGGACACGAGCACCGTGCTGTCCATCCCCATCGTCGATGAGTACATCCCCACCATCCACATCCAGGTCGACCTGGTCGGCGCCACCGGGCGCACCACCGACGCAGGCGACCCACTGCCCGACGCCCCAGACCGGCCGGCCTTTGCCGTCGGAAGCCTCACCCTGCAGGTTCCGCCCCTCAGCCGCACCTTGAGTCTCTCGGTCGAGCCGGCCGCCCCGACTACCGAGCCCGGCAGTACGACGAGTGTCGAGGTGACGGTCGCCGACGCGGCCGGCGACCCGGTGGCCGGCGCCGAATTGGCAGTTGTCGTCGTCGACGAGGCCGTGCTGGCCCTCAGCGACTACCAGCTGCCCGATCCGCTCGCCCTCTTCTACCGCCCGATCGCTTCCCGCGTGTCGAGCCGCTACCTGCGCCACACCATCGAGCTGGCCAACCCGGACCTGCTGGACGACAAGAGCCAGACGACGTCCACCACCGTCGCCGCCGGCGCTGATGCCGGGGGCGGGGCTGATGGCGATTTCACGGCGGCTTCTGGCGCCTTGTCCGACGATCGATTCGCCTCCGAGGAGACCGCCGGGGCCGGCCCGGACGGCGCCATCGACGTGCGGACCAATTTCGACGCCCTCGCCGTATTCGACCCCGAGGTGAGTACCGGTCCGGACGGTACCGCCACCATCGAGGTCCCCTTGCCAGACAGCCTCACCCGCTACCGGGTGATGGTGGTGGCCGTCGACGGGGTCGACCGGTTCGGCTCGGCCGAGTCCAACATCACCGCCCGCCTACCCCTCATGGTGCGGCCGTCGGCGCCCCGCTTCCTCAACTTCGGCGATCGATTCGAGCTGCCGGTCGTGCTCCAGAACCAGACCGACGAGAGCCTCGAGGTGGAGGTCGGGATCCAGACTGCCAATCTGAGCCTCACTGCCGGAGCCGGCCGGCGGGTCACCGTGCCCGCCAACAACCGGATCGAAGTCCGCTTCCCGGCTGCGGCCGAGGACGTCGGTACCGCCCGCTTCCGGGTGGCCGCCGTCAGCGGCGAGCTGGCCGATGCCGCCACCGTCGCCCTCCCGGTCTATACCCCGGCCACCACCGAGGCGTTTGCCACCTACGGTGCGCTCGACGATGGGGTCATCGCCCAGCCGGTGCTGGCCCCCGAAGGGGTATTCCCCCAATTCGGCGGGCTGGAGGTCAACACCTCCTCCACCGCCCTGCAAGCATTGACCGACGCCGTCATCTACCTGAACGACTACCGGTACGAGAGCGCCGACGGGTTCGCCTCCCGCATCCTCGCCATCGCCGCCTTGCGAGACGTGCTGGAAGCGTTCGAAGCCGACGGGCTGCCCCCCGCCGCCGAGCTGGAGGCCCGGGTGGCCGACGACATCGAGGGCTTGCTCCGCTTGCAGACCGACCTGGGCGGTTTCGCCATCTGGCGCCGGACGAATGAGACCTCGCCGTATCACAGCATCCAGGCCACCCACGCCCTCGTCGAAGCCAAAGCCAACGGCTATACGGTGCCCGCCGACCGACTTCAGGACGCCCTCTGGTACCTGGCAAACATCGAGGAGTTCTATCCACCCGAGTATCACCAACAGACTCGCGACACACTGAGCGCCTATGCCCTGCACGTTCGCAACCTGGCCGGTGACCGGGACGCCGGAAAGGCCAACGAGCTATACCGCCGGGCCGGGGACGATCTCGGGCTCGATGCCGTTGCCTGGCTGTGGCCGGTCCTCGACGATGCCGGCGCCGACGCCGCGATCGAGCGGCTCTTCAACAACCGGGTCACCGAGACGGCCGGCGCCGCCACCTTTGCCACCGATTACGGCGAGGACGCCTACCTCATCCTCCACTCGGACCGTCGCACCGACGGCATCATCCTCGACGCCCTCATCGACGAGGCACCCGGCAGCGACCTCATCCCCAAGGTGGTAGCCGGGCTGCTCGGCAACCAGACGAGGGGCCGCTGGAACAACGTGCAGGAGAACGCCTTCATCCTCCTGGCGCTCAACAAGTACTTCGATACGTTCGAGACGGTCACCCCGGACTTTGTAGCCCGCATCTGGCTGGGCGACCTCTATGCCGCCGAGCACGTGTTCGAAGGCCGGACCACCGACCGGGACGAGACGCTCGTCCCCATGGCCGAACTCATCGAGCAGGCCGACGGCGGCGCAACCGACCTGGTTGTGAGCAAGGACGGCCCCGGGCGCCTCTACTACCGGCTTGGCCTCCGCTACGCCCCCGACGACCTCGACCTCGATCCGCTCGATCGGGGATTCG